>CAIXAQ010000995.1 GCA_903917425.1 uncultured Bacteroidales bacterium | reverse complement strand
GAAACCCATAAGGTAAGCCAGACGCTTTCCCTTACTTCAGCTTCGCGCCAGGTATCAACCAATTCTGTCGGTTGGGTTGCAAAGAACATCCCCAGCAACGGGGCAAGAATAAAAAGTAAAAGCAATGCACCCAGGAATAAAAATACCAGCTGGAAAGTGGAATACCTGTGCATAGCTTAATTGATTGAAAACAAAATCAGTATAAAGAGTAAATCTATTTTTTCTTCGCAAACGGCTTCAGTACTTCCGGCAATTTATCGAAGTTTTGCACCGGCATTGGGATCACCGAAGGCTGCCCGTCTTTCTCCATAATTTTCATCCCCTGGTTTTTCGTAAGCAGAAAAGCAACAAATGCTTCGGCAGCAGCTTTATTTGGCGCATCCTTTAAAATCGTTACGCCATAAATCATAGGCTCGCCTGTCATTACCTCTTTTGTTCCGGGTTTATTTCCATTAATCTCGACTTTTGCAGTTGCATACAGGCTTGCGCATGCTGAATTTTTCAGGTTAACCTGGTCGGGAAGTACCAAATATTTTAAGTTGTGTTGTATGGCAACTGAACGATAGATAAAAATATAATCTATGCTTTCTGATTCCAGCAAGGCGAGTAAATCAACTTCTTTCGGGCGGTTGTATTCCTCGTCCTTATCCATAATATTTTTAGCCAGTCCCGGTTTCTTATAATACTTTTCAGCCAGTTGAAGCATCATCACCGTGCGGTAGCCGCAAGGATCGCTGTTCGGATCGGCCCTGCCGAATGCCACATCCGGCTTCATCAGTGTTTCGTACCAGTTTTGTGGATTGATTTTGTCAGCATACCGGCTTTTACCCGAATAAACGATTGCCATTTCGTTCGAAGCGAATTTAATATTCCAATCCGCATACCTGGGAATCAGCATTTTGTCAATAACTGAATAATCAGCTGAAGCCATAATATCGCAAGGCCTGTTAAGGTCAGTGATTTTTCGTGCCGAAGCTACCGAACCTGCTGACTCAGCAAGAATTTTTACATTGGGATATATCTTGTTAAATTCTGCAGCTATTTCTTTCATCGGAACCGATAAACTTCCTGCATGAAAAATAATAAGGTCACCTGAAAAATTTGCCATTTGTTTCTGAGCTTTCACATTAAAACAAATAACCAATAATAAAGTTAAAATCAACCAGCTTAAACTCAGTCTCGTCTTCATACGGATTTCAATTTTAGAGTTTCCCTGATACGAATATATTCTATCACTCCTTTTAATTTCCAATATTCACAAATCGGATCGATTCAACCGATTTCATGGCTCTGTCAGAGAAAAAATCAACAGCAGGGTAAACCTGGAAATCACCACCATCAGCGCCTTTTTTCGAAGAAACTACTAAAAATTCAGCCTGGTCATTTCTATTCATTATTTCGCTGTAGGTATAAGTTGCATGATACCCATCTTTACCTGCAATAATAAACATTCCCGTTTTCAGGTTCGTTTCGTTCAAAGGAATATATTTTGCCAGTACTTCTTTCAATAAAACTCCTGTAAATGGCGTGGTTCCATGAATGCCACGGCCTCTTCCATAGAAAACTGCCGGATAAGTTAGTTTTACAAGGTCAGCAGGCAAAGCGCTGATTTCATCCAGTTTACTGGTCTCATCCGCAACAGTAAAACTCTGACTGTTCATAGGGCTCATGCCTTTGGTAATTTCAAACTTTCCGGAATACGATTTCACCGTGATTCGGGTTGGGTTGCTTATATTACGGTGAGTAAGAAGGTCCGGAGCAACAACGAGCCTTGAATCTGATGGCAAAGGCCATAAGTCTTTGGTTTTCGAAGGAACAATGCGGGCAACCTGTGTTGCAATAAGTATTTCATTACGATGAATCGGGTAATAAAGTTCGCCCCAGCTGAAAACTACTTTTTCGCCTTTATCATTTTCAACTTCAACGTATAAATCGATAATCGGCGGAAATTCTGCCTCATTTTTCTTTTTCAGAATAACGCTATTCAGAATATCATACAGCGAATACCCATCATAGCGGTACGCACCAACAAACTTATCCTTCCCGTCCTGCAAAAGAGTTTCTTTAACAATTACCGAACGAAGTGTCAAAGTTTCGGGGTTAATCTTGCCGGGATTGGTAATTTCTCCCAGTACTTCAACACTTGAGGTTTTTAATTTGATGGTTTCAGCATCATCATAAAAGTCGTTGGTCTGAGCTGTAAGGTACTGAAAGGATAAAAGTGCCAATGCAGTCAGGGAAATAAGGATCTTTTTCATGGATTATATTATTACTTTGTTGTGTTGTGTTTTAATATTCAGATCATGGATAAAAGTAGCTTTTAAAAAGTATCGAACACTAAAAGACTGCCTGAATTTCTTATTTCCATTAACAAATAAGGTTTTTCTTCAAAGAAAGTCTTTTATTTCGGCCCTTTTTCGACTACTTACGTAACCGGGTTAAACGAAAAAGGGCAGAATTAAAGTGCAGCCAAGAAACTGACAGTTTCTAGAAATCAAATGTAATTCCCTGTGCCAATGCTGTCTGACCGCTAAAATTGATTGTATTGGTCTGGCGGCGCATATAAGCTTTCCATGCATCGGAACCCGATTCACGGCCACCACCCGTATCTTTTTCACCACCAAAAGCCCCGCCGATTTCTGCACCGGATGTCCCAAGGTTTACATTTGCGATTCCGCAGTCAGAGCCTGTTTCTGAAAGGAACGTTTCAGCTTCTACAAGATTCTCAGTAAATATACATGATGATAATCCTTGTGGTACATTGTTATTGAGTGCGATTGCCTCTTCAATGGTGCTGTACTTTATCAGGTAAACGATGGGTGCAAATGTTTCTTCCTGTACCATTTTATAATGGTTTTCTGCTTCAACAACAGCAGGCATAACATAATTGCCGTTAGGATACTTTTCTCCTTTCAGGCTTATACCGCCAAAAACAAGTTTACCACCTTCCTTCTGAACTTCCTCAATCGCATGTAGAAAGTTATTCACAGCAGTCCCATCTACCAACGGCCCAACGAGTGTGTCTTTCTCAAGCGGATCACCAATACGGTCGCTTATACTTTGGTAGGCCGCAACCAGCCGGTCTTTAACAGTTTCATAAACTGATTCATGAATGATAAGGCGGCGTGTTGATGTGCAACGCTGACCGCAGGTTCCTACAGCTCCAAATACAACCGATTGTAGCGTCATATCAAGGTCGGCATGTTTCGAAATAATAACAGCGTTATTGCCACCTAATTCCAGGATTGTTTTGCCCAAACGCTGGCCTACAATCTTTGCTACTCTTTTGCCTACAACTGTCGATCCGGTTACCGAAATAAGCGGTATACGTTTATCAGCTGCAAAATTATCACCAAGTACATTTGATTTCGCAATGATCAGATTAAAAACACCTTCAGGTACTCCACAGACAACCAGGGTTTCTGCAATAATTTTCTGAACGGCTATGGCACAAAGCGGAGTCTTTGAACTGGGTTTCCATATTACCACATCACCGGCAATGGCTGCCAGCATGGCATTCCAGCCCCAAACAGCCACCGGGAAATTGAAGGATGTAATAATTCCTACAATTCCGATAGGATGATATTGATCATACATGCGATGGAACGGGCGTTCGGAATGCATGGTGGCTCCGTTTAACAGTCTGGATTGTCCGACAGAAAATTCACAGATATCAATCATTTCCTGCACTTCACCAAGTCCTTCCTCATATATCTTACCCATTTCGAGTGCCACAAGGTAACCGAGTTCTGCTTTCTTTTCACGTAGAGCTTCTCCGATCTGGCGCACTACTTCGCCTCTCTTAGGAGCAGGAACAATACGCCATTTCAGGTATGCATCCTGAGCCTTATCAATCAAATGTTCATAATCTTCCAGCGTGGCATTTTTTACTTTTGCTATCAATGATCCGTCAATGGGTGAAAAGGATGATGTTTCCTCGCCATCAGTGTTCATCCATTCGCTGCCGGTGCTCGCTCCGGCATTTGAATGTTCAATTCCTAATTTCTCTAATTCTATTCTCATTTTTTATTTTAGGTTAATAAAT
>CAIXAQ010000994.1 GCA_903917425.1 uncultured Bacteroidales bacterium | reverse complement strand
ATATCCTGAATGGAAACATTAACGATGGGAGCTATACCACCGACACGTTTCGAGAATTCCACGATGTAGCCTTCATTGGCAGTGCTAGCATTCCCGAGGGTAGTGAGGGCAGAGCCGATTTTCAGCATACTGGTTTCGATGCCGAATTTCTCTTCTATTTTGAAAACTGAAACGAGTTTTCCGATTTGGTTAACTACTTCTTCGGTATCAGGGCCAAGTGCTCCTGCGAAAGCGACATTCAGTTTATCAGCAGCTTTGATGAATCCAAGCACGTCCTCTTTAGCGATACCCAATTTTCCGGCGATTACACCTAGATTCAACAGATCAATTTGAGCGGTACGGGTATCTACTTTTTTCAGTGCCTCGGAAACGGCATAGATTTCTTGTTTTGTTAACCCAGTGGTTCGAGCCACGTTGGCGACTTTATCGTCAAATTCAGCAAACATGGATACGGCTTTTTTACCAGCAGCTACAATACCAACTAAAACTGCTGCACCTACGATAAGTTCCTGTAAAATGCCTTGCAGCCGGTTGCTTACCTGCACTATACGCTCCCAGCCTGTGGCAGTTTCCTTTAACTGGTGATTGTGGTTTGTGATGATGCCTTTTAGCAAGCGGATCCGTTCCCCGGCAGCAACATATTCTTTTGAGCCGATGGTCATATTTTTTTGTTTATTCACCAGCTTTTGCATTTCAGCAGTAACGGAGCGGATTTCTGTTACGACTTCTTTGCCATTGATATAGAGATTGATGCGTCGGGTGTAGTTTGTGGCCATTGTGTTGGGATTAATGGGCCGAAAGTAAACTCACCCGGATTGGTGGGAAAGGACAAAAGGAAAGGGGGCTTGAGTTTGATTGGATATGAAAAAAGCAACCTGTATGGGTTGTTGGAGGAAAAGAATACGCGAATATTTTAGTTAATTTATCGCATTGATCTTATTAACTCTATTACAGAAGGATTTGATTTACCGTAACTGACAATTTTAACATCTAACGGAGAATATGCGAATCTGATCAAAGTCTTTCTAATTGAATTAAACATCCATTCATCCTTATTGCCAAAAGCGCCACCACCGACCAATGTCAGATAAACTTTATTATTTCCTGTTTTATCAAAATTTAAAAGAGCAGCAAAGAATGTAGCTTCGTAGGTTGCTTCCAAAATCAAACAGGCAAATTCCTGCCAATAATCTGAACGAATATGTGAATATGAAACTGGTAAAGCGGAACAGTAAGCTTGAGTCACGAGCTGCTTATTTGCACTTATTGTTACTTCAGTATTCCATTGAATACCAATTTTCAATTTACCTTTCAGGTTTTCATATTCTTGTTCTGACTTATTTCTAATGTGTTCCGTAATATTATTAAGACTTTCAAGATCGTTTACCAATGCGTAGCCATTAGACATTTTCCAAAGTCGTAAACCTTCGTTTTTTAGCTCAATTCCAATGTCTTTTAAACAGTCAATCTGATTATTTTCAGTCTGCCCGATTTGGTCATTGACATTGGCAAAATAATTCCTGTAAATGGTTCCAGCACCGCAAGCAATGGCACAGGCAGGCCCTTGGGTAAAATCATTTTCATAAATACCTACTCCTCTTTCAGGAATTACACTAGGTCCGACCATTTCTAAAAGATTAAATTGAGATGCAGCCTGAAATAAAGCTCCTTTATTTAAAGGCTCCAGGTGGAACATTTGAATATTTCCAACAACTTCTGAAATTTGAATCTTCGATTTAAAATATTTGTCTGGTAATGGAACTTTTCGCAGCTCTTCAAGCGAAATCACATCGAGTTTGCCACATATAAACTCTGCACCACTGACCTTTGAAATCAACTTATCTCCCTTAATGTCTATATTCTTTCGAACTT
>CAIXAQ010000993.1 GCA_903917425.1 uncultured Bacteroidales bacterium | reverse complement strand
GGGCGGGGGTGAACTGGGCGGGGGTGAACTGGGCGGGGGTGAACTGGGCGGGGGTGAACCCCGCCCCTACGATTTCGCCAAAACGACAAATTCGGTCATCGCAACATATCGTTATAAAATATGCCCCGGCTTGCGTATAATCGTATCCTTTTAACCGGATAGACCGGCGGTGATGGATATTTGGGTCGTATTTATTCATTGTTCAATTATTGTTAGGACAACCACAAGGGTGCGTCATAATTTAGTTTTCTAGTGTCGCAAGTTTGGAAAGAAGGTAATCTTTCAATTCCGATAGCTTTTGGTTTTCACGTTCTAGAATTTCACTGTGATTGATAAACTTAACTAATTGATGTTTGCTAATGTCTTTTGAACGAGGTTTAATTATCCTGATGTTTTCAATCAATTCTTTACTCAAATTTGGCTGTGCTCCGCCATTTGCTAGACTTGCGATTTCTGATTGATTAAGTCTCAAAAAATAATATAAGAATGTGGATTCAAATTCATTATCACAAATCATTGCACAACAAGCTTGGTTTGTTGTTGCTTCAAATCTTAAATAGCCGGTCTGCCCCTTCGTTTTTCCTTCACCATACATAGCAATTAAGACAGTATTAATAGGTAATTTTTTTGCCGAACTGTTTTTACATCCCTCAAATGAAATATATTCCTCTGATGCAATTAAAACCTGATTGCAAACTTCTCCAGTTTTTAACCAAGAAATATCATTTGAATTCCAGTATTTATTATTGTCTCTACGTGGAGTTCCTCCTGATTTCATCTCTTTACAAAAATCCTTTACCGAAACAACTTCCCAATCTAGCGGAACCTCTTTCCCAAGTTCCTCACACCAAACCATTTCCCCACCATTACTTTTATACGGCCTCCCATCTTTATCCGGAAATTCAAACTCAACAAACCACCTTTTATAAACAGCCTGCGCCGTTTCTTCCAGCTTTTGTATCATTTGCTGATTAAGGGCTATGCGGTTTTGCACTACATTGTATTCTTTTACAATTTCGCGCTGTTTGGTGATGGAAGGCATGGGTAGGAGAGTGTTGCACATTTCTTCCCAATCAAAAATTTCTCTGGCACTTCCGTGGCTTTTAAATCGTGCATACCTGTCAAACTCAGGTCTGCGAAACCACATCATTAAATATTCGGGATCAAGCTCGCTAGTATTGCATACTTCAAAAGGAGTGTATGCTTGCGAGACAAGCATTTTATCAAAGTTTTCATTAAGAGCAATGGCAATTTTATCCCCTCTTCTTGATGTATCAGCTATGTATGTAAACTGATTTTTGTAAACAATTTTATAGGTTGACATATCGGTTCCAACAAGATTGGCTATAGTTGGGAAAAAGACCTTTGAAACACTTAATCCCATTAATGGCAAATCGAGCAATTCAGTATTGCGCTCATCAACAAGCCTTAAATATTTGCCTAATGCTTTATAATTCGATCTCATAACCCAATTCTTTAAAAACGGTTAAAAGATCATTTTTGGAAGCAGTTTCAGCCTTCAGCAGATCAACAAATTCGCCTTGCAAGCTCTGCATTTTTTCATCGAAATCGATATTCTCATCGCGGTTTACAAATTCGATGTATTTGCTTGGCACGAGTGAGAAATCTTTTTTGGCCACCTCTTCGTATGATGCGGAATAGCAGAATTCCGGAATATTTTCAATACCATCAGTCTGCCATAGGTGATAAGATTGTGTAACCTTTTTTATGTCTTGGTCAGCGAACTGGGTGTATTTTTTCTCAAATGGTTCGCCCATTTGGCGCAAGTCCATAAATAGGATTTCTTTTTCCCGATTGCGAAAATGCCTGCCTTCGTCACCAATATTCCTGGTTTTTTCTTTCTTGTTTTTATTCAGTATCCACAAGGTAACGCTGATATCGGTGGTATAAAACAGGTTACGAGGCAACACCAGTATAGCCTCAACCAAATTATTTTCAATCAGCTTCCTTCGTATTTTATATTCTTCGCCACCACCACTCAAAGCGCCATTTGCAAGGATAAACCCTGCAACGCCATTTTCCGAAAGTTTTGAAACCATATTGAGTATCCAACCATAATTGGCATTGCTTTTAGGCGGCACATCGTAACCACGCCAACGCGGATCGTCCTTTAATTCGTTTTCGGCACGCCAGTCTTTTTGGTTAAAAGGTGGGTTGGCCATTATATAATCGGCTTTCAGGTCCTTGTGCTGGTCGTCGCCAAAAGTATCGGCAGCTTTTTCACCCAGGTTGCCGCTGATGCCACGTATGGCAAGGTTCATCTTGGCAAGTTTATAGGTGGTATTGGTGTATTCCTGCCCGTAAATGGAAATATTTTTCGTGTTTCCGTGATGTGCCTGAATAAATTTAATGGATTGCACAAACATACCACCGGAGCCGCATGCAGGATCGTATATAATGCCGCTGTATGGCTCAATCATTTCGGCAATCAGGTTTACAATGCTTTTGGGAGTGTAAAATTCGCCTTTGCCTTTTCCTTCGGCCAATGCAAACTTGGAAAGAAAATATTCATATACCCGACCCACAATATCCTGTGCTTTATCGCGAAGCGTATCAATATTGTTAATGGTATCGAGGAGCGACGAAAGCTTGGCGATATCCAAACCCAGTCGGGAAAAGTAATTATCGGGCAAAGCACCTTTAAGCGCCTTGTTGTTTTTCTCGATATTATGAAGGGCAGTGTCAATTTTAAGCGCGATATCGTTTTGTTTCGAGTTTTTAATAATATAGCTCCAGCGCGAGGTTTCATCCAGATAAAACACATTGGCCATACCATAAAAGTCGGGCATTTCAATGTATTTTTCTTTGCCTTCATTAATAAGTTTCTTCCGGTGTTCTTCAAACTTATCGCTGGCAAATTTCAGGAAAATCAATC
>CAIXAQ010000992.1 GCA_903917425.1 uncultured Bacteroidales bacterium | reverse complement strand
TTTGCGCAACTTTTATGCCCTGCTGAGTGTGGTTCTGTTGTTGCTTGCTTTTATCGAAAACCTGCAGGTCCAAAAAAACAAGTTAATAAACTGGTGTCTGAACATTTCTATTGGACTGCTGGGTATTGGTTTCCTGTATCATACTTTCGGATTAATACTGCGGTGGTATCTTACGGGTCATGCACCATGGAGTAATGGTTATGAATCGTTGTTGCTGGTTGCATGGGGCGGCTTGTTAGCCGGATTCAGCTTTGTCAGGTATTCGAAAATCACCCTAGCGGCAACTGCTTTGCTTGCTTTCTTCATGCTGATGACTGCCAGCCACAGCAGCTACGATCCTCAGTTGACCAATCTTCAACCTGTGCTCAAATCATACTGGCTCATTGTGCATGTGGCTACATTAACCATTAGTTATGGTTTCTTAGGATTGGGTTTTTTCCTTGGTTTAATAAACCTGGTTGTAATTCTATTTAAAAATCCAAAGAATCAGCAGCGATTAGATTTAATACTAACGGAGCTCACTTGTATTAATGAAATGAACCTCTCTATTGGTATTGTACTGGCAACCATCGGCACTTTTCTGGGCGGCGTATGGGCCAATGAATCCTGGGGCAGGTATTGGGGCTGGGATGCCAAAGAGACCTGGGCACTGGTTATCGTAATTGCTTACACATTGGTGCTGCATATTCGATTCATTCCCAAATTGAAGTCAGTTTACGCTTTTAATGTGGCTTCGGTGCTGGGTTTTGCAAGTGTAATCATGACATTTGTAGGAGTAAATTATTATTTGTCCAAAGGCTTACACAGCTATGGTGCCGGCGACACTCCTGTTTTCCCTGTTTGGGCATGGGGAATAATTCTTTCGTTGATCACTTTGATTATTGCCTCCGGAATTAAAGAGTCACGGGTTAAAAGTGGCTTGCCTACAGGTAGTTCTGAAAGCAATGATGCCTCTGTTTGAAAAGAGTGAACTCAAAACTAATAATTTGCATTAATAACTTTAAGGATTTTCTACTTACATTTTTGGTTTGTAAACGGCATTTGCCCGCGTATCCTTTTTGTGTTCATTTTTAAATCCATAAGTTGCTGTTTTACTGCATAGTGTAAATTCATTTTGCCGGCAAATCAATTCTTAGCATGAATTTTGCAATACAGCCATCAGTTGTCTTGTCGAAGGCTGACTTTTATACTTAAGCATCAATTTTACAATGGTTTCAAATCTATCTGATTGTATTATCGCACTCTTTGCAACTTTGTTTGTGTGGAGTAGTTTACAAAAGGATAGTTTCGCACAGGTATCAAACACCGATCAAAAACCTTTGCAAAAAGATTTCCCGCATGTTGAATGGGTAAAGAATTGGCCATCAGTAGACAAAAAAAATGAAACCAGGAAACTGAAGGATCGTTTGAACTCCATTCTGTTTGGAATAAAAACGCCTGTATTAAGCAATCCAGTGGCTGTGTTTGCCCTCAACCCCGAAGATTACTGGATTTTGGACCAGGGTGGTAAGACCATTTTTCAAATTCAAAACGGATTGGGTGATATCCCCCAATCAGTTCGTAAAACTGAATTTGCTTTATCATCATTGGTAGGTATATGTGGAGGTGCAAATTCGAGTATTCTTTTTACCGATTCGAAAGCCGGGAAAATTTACAGCATTTCACCCGAAAGTAAAAGAATTCATTGCCTGAATGATTCTTTAGAATTGGAACAACCAACAGGAATTGCTTATAATGCTGATCGTAAAGAAATATGGGTTATCGAAACCAAAGCGCATTGCATCACCGTCCTAAATGAAAACGGCGGTTTTATTAAAAGGATAGGCAGCCGGGGCAATGCACCAGGTGAGTTTAATTACCCAACCCATATCTGGATTGACAGGAAAGGCTACATTTACGTTACCGATGCCCTGAATTTCAGGATACAGGTGTTGGATTTCGAAGGAACCATACTATCGGTTTTCGGCGAAGCAGGCGATGGAAGCGGATTTCTGGCCAGGCCAAAAGGTATAGCAACTGACTCTTTTGGAAACATTTATGTTGCCGATGCCTTGTTTCATGTAGTTCAGGTGTTCGATTTTAAAGGTAATTATCTGTACAAATTTGGTGATCAAGGACATGGAGATGGTGAATTTTGGATGCCAATGGGAATTTACATCGATGACAAAAATTATATTTATGTTGCTGATACCTATAATTCCAGGGTGCAGGTTTTTCAATTAATTCAAGCTGTAAGCAAATGAAAAAGCTACTAATTGTAATTTACATACTTGTATTTTGGTTTACGGCTATACTCAATGCCCAGTCTATTGTAAATACCAAGCACAATTTGTCGGTGAGCGGACCAGGAACGATAAAAGCTACCAGCGAAAGTGAAATATGCGTTTTTTGCCACACTCCTCATAATAGCAGGGTTGTTGCTCCTTTATGGAACCGGAACGACCCGGGGCTAACCTATACGCTTTATACAAGTTCCACGTTAAATGCCTTACCTGGTCAGCCTGACGGAACAAGCATTCTCTGCCTTTCGTGCCATGACGGAACGGTGGCGTTGGGAAGCGTTCTTAGCAGACCTTCAGCAATAAGCATGACAACGGGTATTTTTATGCCATCCGGTGTAAGCAATCTTACCCAAAATCTACGTAATGACCATCCGGTTTC
>CAIXAQ010000991.1 GCA_903917425.1 uncultured Bacteroidales bacterium | reverse complement strand
TGTAAGCCATCAAGGAGTGATTTTGGATCGCTGTAATTGTAAACCGGGTTAACATTATAAAAAATAACAGCGCCTGTTTTGCCTTCGTTCATTTCTTTCACCAGGGCAGCCATTTCTTCGTCAATCCCTTTACGGATATTGAGTGAAGCAGAAAAATCGATAGTACTGCCGTAATTGTTTAACATCTGGTTGATAGCATTTACGACAACCTGGATGGAAACGTCATTAATCCCACAAACTACTATTGATTTGCCTTTCGCAGCTATAAGTTTTTGTGCAAGTTTGTTAACATCCACAGCCGAAGCAGGTGCATTATAGGTGGTACTGCCTGTAGATTTGGTAATCTCATTATACAAACTTAGAATAACGGAAGCCTGCTGGCTTGGTTTGATAGGGAAACGGTAATCAGCATTGGCACCGGTAAGCGACATACCTGATTCAAAAACAGTTAGTTGCGAAATAGTGCGCTTATCTTTATTCAGTTTGCGGCTGGCTGCAAAACGGCGGGTAAATTCAACCGGCATAAGCCATGTTCCGAGGAAATCGGCATCAAAACTTACAATTACATCTGCTTTATCAAAATAATAATCTGGTATGGTTTGTGACCCGAAAGTCAGATTATTAGCCTGAAGCAATGCTGATGAAGAAACTGCATCGTAGGTAACATGCTTGGTGGTTGGATATTTTTTCTTGAATTCTTCAATAACCGATAGGGTAGAAGGGCTTATAATGGTAGAAGTTACCAGAGCAATTGTTTTACCTGATGAGGCTGCAGCGGCAAGTTTTGATGTAACTTCTGCATCTACAGCATTCCATGTTGATTCTTTTCCCCCGATTATTGGTGATTTATACCTTGCACCATCATCGTAAAGGCTTAAAACAGAACCTTGAACCCGGGCGCTGGTTGAGCCATTGCTGATGGAGGAAAGTTCATTTCCTTCAATCTTAATCGGTCGGCCATCGCGGACTTTTACCAGAATTCCATTATAATCCTGTCCATCGAAATAAGTTGAGGCATAATGATTTGCCATTCCCGGGGTTACTTCTTCCGGCTTATTCAGGTAAGGAATAGCCATGTTAACAGGATTCTGACAGCTGGTTGCAATGGCTGCAGTGGCAAAACTGAATCCGCAGAATTTCAGGAAGTTACGCCTCGATGAGGGCTTACCATCAATTTCTTCATCAATCAGGTCAAGAAGCGAACGTGATGCATCCACATCTTTCTGTCCGGGATTGATAACGGGCAGATTTGCTTGCTCTTCAAGGCTTTTCCAATATTTCTTTTCCATTTATATATTTGTAGTATAAAAGGTTCTTTTTTAAAATTGATTATTAATTCCTGATCAGTTCAAATCCCATTTTAGTAATGGCATTTCGCACAATCAATCCCGCCCATGCGCTCAGCAGTAATTTTTTTACCGGCTTTTGCTTCGTCGTGAATAGATTTAAACGAATCATAATATTTGTTCGTCTTAAACTGAACTTCAGTCTGGCGGTGACAATTAACACACCATCCCATCGAAAGATCTGAGAATTGTTTCACAAGGTCCATTGTTTCAACAGCTCCATGGCAGGTCTGGCATTCAACTTTACCGGCGCCAACATGTTGTGCATGGCTAAAGAACACGTGATCAGGAAGTTTGTGGATACGAACCCATTCAATCGGCTTGCCTGATTCAACGGCCCTATATATTTTGCTTATTTCAAATTTCCCTGAACGCATGCCGGCTTTTACAACTTTATGACAGTTCATACACAGGTTTGCAGAAGGAATACCTGCTGATTTACTGTAAGTTGAAATGGAGTGGCAGTATTTACAATCAATCTTATTCTGACCGGCATGTACTTTATGCGAGAATTTTATAGGCTGGTCAGGCATATAATCTTTTGTCCGTCCCAGTTTTATTCCTTCCTGGATAACCAGGGTGCCGTGAACACCCAAACCTGCAAGAATTACCAGAACATGAACTATTTTGTATTTTACTTTTCTGAACCATATCAGATCGGCCAATGCCAGCGCCATCAGTAATCCAAACAACAGGAACAGCAGCAACCGTGCAGGAAATATCTTTTCCCATACCATTCCTTTTTTGCCGACTTCCGACAGGTATGCCGAGATATCATAAATTTCTTTGTCCGAAAGTTGAAGGCCTTTATGCACTTCAGCCATTTTGGTTGAAGCAGGCTCGCTCAGCACCTGGTAAAGGTTTGTACCGTTAGGCTCCTGCCACGCTTTAGCCAAGTCGACGGCGGTAGGATTGAAATTGAGTGTATCCGTAGCTACAATAGCATGACAGGACACACAGTTTAATGTTTTTCCTTTTTCGAAAGGTATAACACCGGCAAATAATCGTTCTCCACGTACAATTTCATCTCGCCAGAATCCGTCTTTTTTAGTGATATCGACACTAACCTTCTTTGCTTCAGCAGGTTTGTATGTTTCAATGTAGGTGATCAATGCATCAAGATCAGCATCCGTTAGGAATTTATGATCCGGCATAGGGATTTTCATGTTCTCGTTGAAAACCTGCACGGCAGTTTTATCACCTGCTTTCACCATATCCTGTGATGCCGGGATAAACTTTTTCATCCATTTTTTGTCACGCCGCTTTGTAACGTCCTTGAGACCTGGCCCAACCAGCTTTTCCTCAGTGAGTTTGTGACAAATGGCGCAGTTCTTCTCGAAAATCTCTTTGCCTTTATTCTGTGCTTGTGAAACTGAACTGAAAAGAATACCGGCCACAAGAAGGATCAATGGCGCTGTCAGTTTTAATATCATCAGTTTCTGTTTGTAGGATGCTCGCAGGTGCATACGTATTTACTGATTAATAAGGTATATAAAAATAATCCGAACAGTCAGTTTTACTGAAAGTCCGCACTACAATTTTGTTTTTTTGATTAATAAGTGCTTAGAAAAGGGCTATGTTTTTATACTATAAACATGATTTTTTTTCTTCTGCACAACACAGCGAATTTAGCTAATATGCTATAATCGTACAACACT
>CAIXAQ010000990.1 GCA_903917425.1 uncultured Bacteroidales bacterium | reverse complement strand
CAAAAAAAATATTATTTGAAGAATAGAAAACGCTAAGCAGTTTTGCAAATTGCACTCAATTCATGTAGGTTTGTGGTGTTTTAAAAATTTGAAATTATGAGTTATACCGACCGTTTCAATATCATACGAACTGAAGTTCCTTCAAATGTTAAGATTGTGGCTGTGTCAAAAACAAAGCCAGCTTCATCTGTCGAAGAACTTTACAGGAATACCGGGCACAAAATGTTTGGCGAAAATAAAGCCCAGGAACTCAATGCAAAACACGGGGTGTTGCCGATGGACATTGAATGGCATTTTATTGGTCATTTACAAACAAATAAAATCAAATATATTGCGCCGTATGTTGCTTTAATTCAAAGTGTTGATAGTTTTAAGTTACTTGCTGAACTAAATAAGGAAGCAATAAAATGCAATCGTGTAATTCCATGCCTGCTTCAGTTTCATATTGCTTCTGAAGAAGCCAAATTTGGTTTTTCATTTGATGAAGTACGCCAAATGCTTGAAGATAAATTGTATCAGCAATTATTGAATGTTTCTATTACCGGTGTAATGGGGATGGCAACTTTTACCGATAATACGCGGCAAATCAGTTCAGAGTTTAAAACGCTGTTCACCTATTTTGCTGACATAAAATCCAATTATTTTCCGTTAAAACATGATTTTCGCGAAGTTTCGATGGGTATGACGGACGATTACAAAATAGCGATCGCTGAGGGTAGTACGATTATTCGCGTAGGCTCAGGGATTTTTGGAGGAAGATAAGTTAAGGGAATTGTGAAAAATGCTGGTAGTTATAGCATAAAAATTTAAAAATGAGTACTATATAAACAAAAATGCCCTGATGCAAAAAAAGCATTAAGGCATTTTAAATAAAAATAAAGTTGAGTAAACGCTAGTTATAACCCATAAAATTAAACAGGTAATAAACCAAAGCAGCGATTCCCATCGAAACAGGAATGGTGAGTATCCATGCGTAAAGGAGGTTTATGGTTACACCCCATCTCACAGCAGTTACCCGTTTGGTCAGCCCGGTTCCCATAATGGCTCCGGTAATAGTATGGGTTGTGCTTACAGGGATGCCGAAAGCATCCGTACCAAATAAAAGTATAGCTCCGGCAGTTTCAGCAGCAACTCCCTCGAAAGGGGTAAGTTTTGTAATTTTTGTTCCCATGGTTTTAACAATTCTCCAGCCTCCCGAAAGAGTTCCGGCACCAATCGCAGCATAACATCCAAAAACTACCCAATGCGGAATAGCATGAATTTTGCCGGCATCGTTGAGTGTAATGTGAGCCCATTCAGGAATCGCTGATGGGTCAACCCCATGAAAATAAACCATCAGCGTAGCTGCAATGATCCCCATTACTTTCTGGGCATCGTTTCCACCGTGCCCCAGACTAAATAATGCCGAAGATAATAATTGCAACTGTTTGAAGTATTTATCCAAAACATGAGGGTTGCCTTTCTTCAACAGGTTAAGCAAGAGAACCGAAATAAAATAGGAAATTATCATTCCAAGAATCGGTGCCAGAAAAATAAATGAAGCAATCTTAATGATTTTATCCGAATGCACTACACCCCAGCCGGCATGAGCAATAGCTGCACCGGCAAAGCCTCCGACCAGCGTATGCGACGAGCTCGATGGGATGCCCAGGTACCAGGTAAGCAAATTCCATAATATGGCAGCAATTATACCTGCAAGTATTACATGAAGCGTTATAAAATCGGTATCCACCACTTTTGCGATGGTATCGGCAATCTTTAATTCGAATATGGCGTATGCCAGAAAATTAAAGAAGGCAGCCCATAATACTGCTTGTAAAGGTGTAAGTACTTTGGTAGAAACAATGGTTGCAATTGAATTGGCAGCATCGTGAAAACCATTGATAAAATCGAATAAAAAGGCGAGCGTGATTATGAGTATTAGTAGCTTAAAGTCCATCTGTTACAGGTTAATCGGTTAGCATTTTCAGATAATTTAAGGTTGTTGGGAACAAGAAAATGGTTAACAGAAAATGGAAAATGGTAAGAGTTCTGAAATCGGGATACCTATTTTCTATTTTCCATTTTCTATTT
>CAIXAQ010000989.1 GCA_903917425.1 uncultured Bacteroidales bacterium | reverse complement strand
TTCTATCATTTATCTTTTGGTGAGATAAATTCCGATTTCAAAACA
Source organism: uncultured Bacteroidales bacterium (assembly GCA_903917425.1). Lineage (GTDB taxonomy): Bacteria > Bacteroidota > Bacteroidia > Bacteroidales > UBA4417 > UBA4417. The sequence goes on along the minus strand of CAIXAQ010000989.1, from coordinate 4,264 downwards.
TTCCCTGCTTTTTGTTGTTACATTTGCATAAAAATCCTTGCAATGAAAAAAACAATATTCCTGATAGCTTCTTTAGTCTTTACTACTTATTTGTTTGCCCAGCAATCAGGGAACAAGATGTATGCCGTTGTTTTTAAAGATAAAGGCACAACCACCGATGCCAGCTTGAACCCATACACATACCTGAGTGAAAAATCAGTTGAGCGCAGGCTCAAACAAAAGATAGCTTTCGATGAAACGGATCTGCCTGTTAATAAACACTATATACAAAGTATATCCGAAACCGGTGCCAGAATAATGACCCGTTCACGTTGGTTTAATACCGTTGTTATCGAAACAACTGCTGATGTAGCTGGAAAAATTTCAGCCTTACCTTTTGTTACAAATATTCAACTTATTGATAACGGAACGAACAGTTCTGTTTCCTCAAAATCTGTAAAACCGTTTTTTGAAGCTGAATCTATAAAACAAAGTCAAACTGCTGTTGAAAAGAAGGTCACGGCAGATATTTATAATTATGGCGGAGCCTATAACCAGATAAACCAACTGCATGGACAGTATCTGCACAACCTGGGATACAGTGGCCAGGGTATGACTATTGCAGTGATTGATGCCGGGTTTAATTCGGTGGATGTTATGACCTGCTTCGATAGTCTTCGTTCCAACAACCAGATAAAAGGAACACACGACTTTGCTGTGCCGGGTAATAATGTGTACGCAACATCGATGCATTATCATGGCACCTGTGTTTTGTCGTGTATGGGAGCCTACGTCAGCGGGCAAATGATCGGTACAGCACCCAAAGCTGATTACTGGCTTTTGCGCTCCGAAGTGGGTGAAACCGAGACTGTCATTGAAGAGTATTACTGGGTGAGTGCTGCTGAGTTTGCTGACAGTGTGGGTGTTGATCTCATTAATTCCTCACTCGGCTACACAACTTTTGATCCGCCCGGAACTGGCAACCACACCTATGCCGATATGGATGGCAATACGACTTTTGTTACCCGAGGAGCTGATAAGGCCGCCGAAAAAGGAATCCTGGTTGTAAACAGCGCCGGGAATGAAGGTTCCAGTCCATGGAGGTATATCAGTGCTCCTGCAGATGGTGACAGTGTATTCAGTATTGGTGCTGTTGACGCAGCGGGTAACCGGGCTGATTTTAGCTCACTTGGTCCAACATACGACCGTAGGATTAAACCAACTGTCGCAGCACAGGGGGTTAATGCAGCTTTGTTTTTCCCAAGCGGTTTTGGATATGGCAGCGGAACATCTTTTTCTTCTCCTATAACCTGTGGAATCACTGCTTGTTTTTGGCAGGCAAATCCTGATTTGAATAACATGCAGGTCATTGAAGCAATAAAGGCAACCGCGAGCCAGGCTTACCAGCCCGATTCATTGTTAGGATGGGGAATACCCAATTATCAGACAGCGTATACTTCTCTGTCTGTTCATAATCAGGATGTTGGAAATGCACTCATCACCTATCCCAATCCGGTAACCAACAGAATTACGCTTGGCTTTCCAGATGCACTTCATGGTAAGTACAATGTGGAAATTATAGATGTCCAGGGAAAAGTTGTATTTTCTTTGAAAGGCAATGAAGCTTCAATACGGAGTCTGCAAATCAATTCCCTGGGAGATTTTCCTTCCGGAATTTACCTGGTTAAAGTTTCGAATGGAACTTTGGTTTTCTCAGGCAGGTTCGTGAAAATATAGGTATTGGCAAGTTCTGGTTAGCTTTTAATCACCCAATCTTTACTGGTAAGTTCTTTTAAAGCCCAGCCAAAAGTGGCATAGTGCTGGGCACGGACTTCGTTTCCCATCGACATCATGTTATCGCTGCTTTCAGAAACAGCCTTACCGGCTCCAATTGCCTTCGACATACCACTGTGTTCAACTTCTGTTCCTGCTACAGTGCCGGTACCTCCAAATGAAGTCCCTTTTGATACATATTCATCATCGAGCCCAAAAACATGCCCAAATTCATGTGCAACCGTGTTTTGCAATTCTCCGCTTCCTACAATCAGGTCAACGCGTTGATATGGTTTTTCATCCACTTTTTTTGTAAATCCGTCTGCATCGGGATTGCTTTTAGCAATTATCTCATCCTTCTCCATCTCGGAAGTTGATGCATTAACTGTTTTTATCCTTGAATTTGTTTTTTTAAATCCAAGGTTTTTCAGATATCCAACGGTAGATTCAATACGTTTTTCGGTAATTTTATTATTCAGGTCAGGGTTGCCGGAGGTAGAGGCATGGCCAATCGTTGTAACTAAACTATTTTCTGGTTTTTCATCAGCTTCTTTAAAATCTTGATGGAATCTGCGAAGTTCTTTCCTTTGTTCCGATTGCAGATAAGCCTGGTTTTTGCTAAAAAAAACCTGCCTTCGTAATAATGACCTTTTATTTTTCTTTGCATTGGGTGTGTCGTGCAAGTCGGAACTGGCCAGTGTCATTCTGGAATATCCCTTATCCGTTTCTTTAAACGGATTTTTTGTATACGAAACCCCGGCATCAGCCGTAGTACTAGCCTTTTCATATTCTGATTTCCATTTTTTGTCTGCTTTCTTTTTGTCTTTAATGGCTTTTTTTACTCTTTTGGATACATCCTCTATTTTTTCTTCTTCCGGTACTTTTACTATTCTAACTTGCAGATTATCAGTGTTATCAGTAAAAGGGCTGACAAGTTGTGCATCTCCCAATTCCTCAACTTTTATTGTAATTTCTGGTTTGGCGGTAATGTCTTCCCAGCAGGTATCTTTAACCTTAAAACTAAATCCCGGTTTTTGCCATAAATCAATTGTTTCCTTTATGCGTGCTTTAAATGCTATCTGAGCTTTGCTTTTTTGTTTTTCCTCCCAGATATATGCAGGAATGATATCACTATTCAGCGCAGCGTCACCGATTTCATTTAATAAGGTGGCAAATTCAGTTAGATCAGGTTCATCTGTCTGAACATTGGTTCCACTCAATTTCAGTCCATCAACGAACTTTGTTTTACCCGTGACCAGGATTATCAGTTTTTCGGCATATGGGAAATACATAGCCCAGAATGCGCCAATTTTGGTTGCAGGAGGACTTAAATTTCGTGGTCCATACATGCCTTTATTTTTAAAGTCTTCCTTCGCTTTTTTTGTAGGTTCGTCGCAAACAGCAGCGGCAGCCGGTGCAGTTGCAGGCGGTTTAACTCCCTGTGGTTGTATAACCGGTGCGGCTGCCGGATGTGGAACCGGAGTGGGAACGGGTTGGGTTTTAGTTTCAGGCATGATCTTGAAAAGATTAATAAAACTAATTTTTACTACAGCATCCTGCCTTCTTTATGCAATTCGCGGCGAATACCTTCCTCAATGTCGGCAGCACGTATAAGTGTGCTATTCCTGGTAAGTGTCCGCAAGGATGCAAAACGCACAACATTCATGATTGTACCACCTGAAATTTCGTGGCTTTCGGCGATTTTTGTGAAGTCTATGTTTTTGTCGAGTGTGGCTCTGGGCGAGAAGGCATTTTTCCAGATCCTCAGCCTTTCAGCAAGCTTTGGCATAGGGAAACTGATCATCGATTGAAACCTGCGTGTGAAGGCTACATCAATATTAGCTTTCAGGTTTGAGGCAAGGATTACTACGCCGTTAAAATCTTCGATCCGCTGGAGCAGGTAACTTACCTCCTGGTTTGCATACCTGTCGTGCGAATCGGTTACTTTGGTCCGTTTCCCGAACAAAGCATCGGCTTCATCAAAAAACAATATCCATCGCTTATGTTCGGCCATATCGAATATTTTGGCAAGATTTTTTTCGGTTTCGCCTATGTATTTCGAGATGATCAAACTCAGATCAATCCTGTAAACATCACAATTGCATTGTTTTCCAAGAAGACATGCGGAAAATGTTTTACCGGTTCCCGGAGGGCCATAAAACAAACTCGTGAATCCGGGTTTTAGTTTTTGATTCATTCCCCAGTCAAAGAGAAGTGTGTCGCCGTATTTGATCCAGTCGTTAATTTCACTGAGTTGATCCAATGTATATGCCGGCAACACAAGGTTATCCCAGCTTAGTTTGGTTCCGATCAAATGGGCCGGAAATTCGGAATTGTAGTTTGGCTTTCTTTCGATGCCTGTGATAAACCAATACAGGTATTCGCTCGAAATAGTTAATGCACCGCTTAAAAAAGGTTCTCCGGTTGCAACCGGAGAAAGAGTACGTATCTTATGTTTGGCAAACGGATGATCGGCTTCGAAAAGATGATTCAGTTGGAACCGTTGTTCCAG
>CAIXAQ010000988.1 GCA_903917425.1 uncultured Bacteroidales bacterium | reverse complement strand
TGAATGAGATGCTGGCAACCAGCGATTTCCCGCCCTCGCCCAAACAATGAGCATTGAGGATACGCCGTATGGTATCAAAACCAGTTTTTTCTTCGAAATTTGAAGGTGAGATCACAATTTTTTCTGCAAAAGTAAGCAAAATCAGCCTTGTGTAAGCCGCCGGCTCTCCGCGAAAATCATCAATTTCACTGCAACTGTATTCGGATCTTTTCTAAAAAGTATTGCCCAATGCACCTTCGCCAATGGCATTCCGCGAGTAACCACCAATTAAAAAGCTATCTGACCAGGAAAACAGTTCCACGTTTTGTGTAACCCATTCCGGTGTATGAGGAATAAGTTATTATATAGGCATATAAGCCCGATTGTGCCGGCTTACCTGCAATCATACCATCCCAGCCGTTATACATATCGGTAGTTTCAAAAACCTGCTGCCCCCACCTGTTAAATATCGTCATGGTAAAAGTCAGGGGATCAACGAAAGTCGTTATTGGTTTGAATCTCAAATTTTTAGTAATATCACTTGCAGGACGGAACGCATTGGAAATATAAAACGTAGGATCTTTCATTATGCAGCAGGTATTTGATCCTGACTCGGCACCAATTATATAAATGTTCCCCGGATTTTCGCGTGCTGCAACCCGGTAACAAACTTTTTTGGAAGGATCGCTGAAGGTGGTAAAATCAGAATAAGTTAAGATTGTGTTGGGTACGCTATCAATAAGTTCCTCGGGAGACCCTTCTACAGTCCTGTAGACCTTGTACCTGCTAACCAGTTTTATATATTTTTCATAGCTGTTCCAGACACTATTGTTCTGTGTTTTTGTTGCACTGCAATCGAGATATATGGTTCTTGAAATATTGGAATTGATCGATTTTATCCCGCAAGAGTCTGAGGCAATCAAACGGTAAGAATAACTTTGACTATGCACATCTACTGCTTTATCATCCAGGTAAAAATCCTGTGGCACAAAATGTGCATCTACCAGCCAGGTATTGATAGTTTGAAAACTTGTACCACCGTCATCGGAACGTTCAAGCACCAGTTTTTTTATAGAATTACCCGGAGAACTGTGAAAACTTACGCGTACAAAACTGTCGTTCTCAACATTCACTTTTGTGATATAAACTGAGTCGGGCACAGTAACGCCGGCATATTTCCAGGTCATAATGCAGGAGGACGATATCCCTATACCCGTTTTGCTGTATGCCTGCACAGAATAGCTGTAAAAATGGCCATTTTCAAAGTTATACAAATCATCGTAAGTTGTCCTTAAGGTATCAGTGATGTTTGCAATTTCAACGGTTGCGCCATAATCAACCATCCGGAAAACCTTGTACCCTCCAAGTCCTCCCGGCATCAAATAATACGGATTCCACGATAATTTTGCTTTCCGTTCGCATTCTCCTATCTCGGGAAAATTGAGCGTAATAGTTTGCTTGGCAGGGAAATAAATCGGGGCACTCCTCAGCCTGCATTGATCCAGCGTGATAATAACGTAGGCAAAAGATTTATTGCAACCATCCAAAACTGACTGATCGATAAAACGGCTGGAATCGGCCGAAACTGTCGCAATACTATCATAACTGAACCCGTTTGACCGATCAATCCGGTAACCCAGGATATCATCACCTGTAACCCGCGACCAGGTTAACTCGGGCTTGCGAATAAAATTGACAGTTATTATTTCATTAAAAACATTGGCAGGACTGGTTTTATCCGATAAAATTAATGGCTGAGAGTTCGAAATAGCATTGTCAGCAGGAGAAACAGCTATGAAAATAATACGATACGAAAAAGAAGTTGGATTGCAATATGGGAAACTGATGGTATCGCTGAATTGCAGGGAAGCCGAATTGTAAGGCATCTGACCAATAGTATCCCATATACCGGAGGATGCAGCCTCCCGTTCAATAAAATAGGTGCCGGACATGCCCGGATCATTCGTACTCCAGCTTAATTGGGCAATGCGCAATTCGAAGGGCACGGCAATCAGGATGATCGTAGGTGGTGCAAGTGCGGAAGAGGAATAAGCAATACTTGCCGTGGTAGCATGATCAATAGTTCCTGATGAATTCCGGATAAAATGTGACCTTGTTATATCCTGATGATGAAAATCGGTGGAGGCAGAATAAACACCCTTCATACCGAAAAGCAAGAGTATGAAAAGTGCAAGCCGGGATATCTGAATACCTGATTTCATAAAATATTTTTTTGTATTTGCATAAACATCTTCACGGTACTAACTTACAACCAACATGTTAACAGCAATAATGTATCTATCAGAAAACTGCAGTTTCGACAAAATTAGCAATTAAATATTTTCGGGTCCAACTACCAGGGTGAACAAATTCGCCGGGTTCAGGTATCGTATTGCCAGGTCCTGCAATTGCTGTGGGTTGATATGTTGAACTGTATCGATTAAACTTTCGAAGTGTGAAATATCGAGCCCGCACTCAATGAGTTCGCGGTACAGATCGGCCTGGGCAAAAGGACCATCGACAGCCCGAAGCATTTCGCCCGAGAGATAACTCCGCACCAACGAAAGTTCGCCTTCCGAAACCTGCTCATCGCATAAACGCTTTAGCTCTTTGTTTATCTCGGATAATGCTTCGCGTGTTACTTCGGCTCCTACTTCACCCGAAATTACAAAATAACCACCATCCTGCAAGGGCACCACCGATGAACCTATGCCATAGGTATAACCTTTGTCTTCCCTGAGGTTAAGCATTAACCGCGATCCAAAGTAGCCGCCCAATATGGCATTGAGCACTTTCATTCCGGCAAAATCAGGATGACTGCGACTGAACATCAGCCCACCCATGCGGATAGCCGATTGCATGGCACCTTCTTTAAGAATAAAATGGCTCTTTTGCTCTGAGGTAACAGGCACATATTGTTTCCGGCTCGTGACAATTCCATTCCAGTCGTTACCCCCGAAATAATTTTCTATTTCATTGATCAATCCCGGCTTGATGCGTCCGGCAATTACTATCATACAATTACCCGAGTGGTATTGCGATTTATGAAAAGCGGCCAGATCCGAATTGTTTATCTGAGCGATATCGTCCGGCTGCAGATACATTCCATAAGGATGATCCATGCCGAAAATGATAGAATTAAAATGTGTCCGGGCCAGGAAGTTGACTTTTTGGCGGTTCACTTCCAGCATCTGCCGCTGTTTGCCGGTGAGCACGGATAATTCATTTTGCGGGAATACCGGATTTTTAACAATTTCACTTAATAACGGTAAGGTACTGCCCAGATGCTTGTTGAGAGAATACAATGTTACATATGCATTATCGCGCTCGGTTGAATTTTCGAACTGAGCGCCAAAATAGTCGAGTGTTTCCGACAGTTTCCGGGCTGAATAATTGCGTGTTCCTTCGCGGAGCATGAGGTTGGTAGCCATTGCAGTAAATGGTTTCTGTTGAAAACAGCTCCCGGCTCCAAAAACCATCTCAATGGATATAACATCCTGGGTACCCGAATTAAATTGATAAACTTTAATCCCGTTATGCAACTGATAAATTTCGGGTTCAGGGAATTCAATTCGTCCGGGAGGCTGTATGGCCGGCTGTATGAGCCGATTAAGAATTTTTGTCATTGAGATAATGTTTGCTGAAAGAATTGTTAGTTGACACCTTCCTCATTTTTCGAAAAATAATAGAGCGTTGAGCTGTTTTCGGGTCTGAAAATTTTCCTTGCTTCTGAATTTATATCTCCGGCTGTTACTGATGTGTATTTCTGAACAAGTTCATTTACCTGCCCGGCATCGCCCAGCAATTCGTAGTATGCGAGGTTCATGGCTTTTTCGAGCACACGCATCTCGCTGAATTCCATCATGGCTTCAAACCTGTTCTTTACCTTTTGTAATTCCAGTTCTTCAACGGCATGGTTGCAGATTTTGTCAATCTCTTGCTGTAAAGCCGCTTCGGCAATATCCATGGCAACGCCTTTCATCAGCTTACCTGTAACTACAAATAGCCCGGCTTCAATATCGCCTGAAACAAAAGCACTTATCTCACTAAAGAGACACAAGGTTTTAACCAGTTGCTGGTTCAATCTTCCCGACTGCCCGGATGAAAGAATATCCGAAATCAGATCGGTTGCATAAAACCCCGGATCGGAACGGCTACACATATGCCAGGCTTTGTATATCGCATCAAATGGTACGTTGCGGTGCACAGTGAGTGTCCGAGCTTCAGTTTGCTCAGGTTCCAAAGGCAGATTGCGTTGATATGAAATCCCTTTTTCAATTCCGCCAAACCATTTTTCGACCAACAACTTTATTTTTGAAGTCTCCACATTTCCGGCAACTACCATGATAGCATTGCAGGGATTATAGAATCGTTCGTAAAAATCGTGTACTTCGGCTATGCTTGCCTGTTCGATATGTGATGGAGCTATGCCGATGGTTGCCCATTTATAAGGATGAACTTTAAATGCTAACGGCCTGAGCAACAGCCAGGCATCGCCGTATGGCTGGTTGAGATAGTTCTGCCTGAATTCTTCAACCACCACATCACGTTGTACATCAAAACTTTTAGACGAAAATGCCAGGTTAAGCATTCGGTCCGATTCGAGCCAGAAGGCCGTTTCGAGGTTGGGCCCGGGAACTGTCAGGTAGTAATTGGTGAAATCGTTATTGGTAAAAGCATTGTTTTCTCCTCCAACTCTTTCTAAGGGTTCATCGTAACGGGGTATATTGACTGAACCGCCAAACATCAGATGCTCGAATAAATGAGCAAAGCCGGTGCGTTCAGGGTGCTCATCGCGTGAACCTACATTGTATAATATATTCACAGCAACAATTGGCGTACTTTGATCGCGATGTACGATTACTTGCAAGCCATTGTCTAATGTAAAACGATCAAATTCAATCATAAAGCAGTTTTGTAAAGGTAAGCTGTTCAAAACAAATAAGGATATTTTCCATTTCGGAAAATCGCCTGTTACGCCATAGATAACGCCGATTAACGGTATTTGGTATTATTTTGAGAGCAAAGGTAACTGAAAAAGAGAGTTGGAAGTATATTACAGATGTAATCGAAAATACTTTAGTTTTTTTATCAATCTGCTTGGGGCGGCGGATAAATTTTCCCGGTTTCAGGCTGCCGATCGAAATTGGCACTATCTTTGCACCCCTTTAGGAACACAATCAGGGGCTGACCGGTTTTGACAGCAAGGACAGTGGGATTGTAAGCATGCCGGGACTTTGAGTGAATGGCCCGTTAAAACCAAACACCCGCGCCAACTAAATGGCAACAATTACGAATACGCATTAGCCGCTTAATCACAGCATTAACCTGCTAATTGTCCTCCGGGAAGCCTCGCCATCCGGCGTCCCGCTCAAGGGCATCGAAAAGGGAAGGATAAGGTTGCCGGAGTCCTGACGGCAGCTCGAAAACCAAAGGGAATAAGGTAACAGTTGGGCGGCTTTCTGCCGGCTTTTACCCGACAATCAACTGAAAGCTAAGCATGTAGAAAGC
>CAIXAQ010000987.1 GCA_903917425.1 uncultured Bacteroidales bacterium | reverse complement strand
CGGACGACTGGATGAAAACGGGTATCTTTACCTTACTGACAGGATTAAGGATATTATCAAAACTTCGTCAGGAAAGTACATTGCACCTCAAAAAATTGAATCCCTTTTATCCGGTGATAGATATATTGAACAAATTACTATCATTGGTAACGAACGCAAGTATATCACAGCACTGGTTGTCCCCTCTTCAGTTGCTTTCGATGAACTGATGAAGGAAATGGGGCTGGAAAAGATTAAGAAAGAATTTCAGGTAAAAGAAACCTCTGTTGTGGCATTCTTTCAGCAGCGTATCAACGATCTGCAAAAAGATCTTTCTTCATACGAAAAAGTGAAAAAAATTGTTCTTCTTCCTGCGGAATTTACTATTCAGACGGGTGAATTAACCCCTTCTCTCAAGATAAAACGCAAAGTGGTTGCGGCGCAATTTAAGGCTGAAATTGAAAGTATGTACAGCGGGGATTAGAGCTTTCTACAATCAAAAGGAAACTGGAGGCTGGGAACTGGAGGCTGGGAACTGGAGGCTGGAAACTGGAAAATAGAGGCTGGAAACTGGAGGCTGGAAACTGGAAACTGGAAACTGGAGGCTGGGAACTAGAAGCTGGAACCTGGAACCTGAATCTCTGAAACCAGAAACCAGTAACAAGAAACAGAAACAGAAACAGAAACAGAAACCAGTAACAAGAAACCAGAAACTTGGAACCTGCAACCCCGCTAACCTCTCTTATGCTTCCATCTCCTATGCGACCAAAGCCAGTAGGCCGGTTCCTGCAAAATTGATTTTTCGAGTTGTTGAACATAAAGCCTGGTAATTTCACCATCGGGCAAGGAAGCCGGATTTTCGGCTAATACGATCAGGTTTAATTCATAAAAGCCCCTTTTTGATTTTTGGATATCGATAAATATTACCGGCAAATTGAATTTACGTGCATATTTTTCGGGCCCATGCAACCAGGCGGTATCCTGGTACAGGAAATTGATCCAGTAACAATCTTTAATATTCGAGGGACTTTGGTCGGCTGCCATGATAAAAGCATTGGGTGTGCCGGCTAATTCTTCAAAAGTTGCTGACGTTCCCCGTATGGAGGCAAGTTTGGTGTTAAATTTTGCCCGGTGTTTTTTTGCATATTTATCGAACAACGCATTACTCATAGGTTTATAGAAAGCAATAATCGGGTATTTAATCTGCAAGCCGGGCGACAGCGAACCCCACTCCCAATTATTGTAATGCCCGGTCACTGCTATGGCGCTGATTCCTTTATTATAATAATAATCAGCAAGTTCGGTATTTATAATGTGATGCCGGCGTACGATTTCATTTGGGCTCATCATAAATCCTTTCAGGCTTTCGAGGGTGATATCACTTAGGTGATGGTAATACCTTTTTGCGAGCAAAAGGATCTCGTCAGGAGTTTTCGCAGGAAACGAGCGGCCCAGGTTATCGAAAACAACCTTTCGCCTGTACCCTACCAGGTGAAACAGGAAAAAATATACGACATCCGAAAATAAATACAGGATACTGAATGGCATCAGCCCGATAAACAGTATCATTAGCCGTACAAAAAAGTATGAAATTATTTTCATAAAGTGTTGGTTTAACGAATAATCCGGTTAGTAGTTTTTTTACAACTTGATGTTTTTTCTGGCATTGTATTTCTACGGGGAATTAAAAACATTGGTTCTACTGATAATTTTGCGGGACAATTGAATATGTCGGAAGACAGAAGTCGCCCTTATAACCTCGCTTATTCATTAAAAGTGGAACTTTACTGGTCAATTACTTTTCTTCAAATTGATTCTCTTTTGTAGCAAACGATATAAATTTACACTTGCTTACGTCTTCCGTCTTCTGACTTCGGTCTTCTGACCATTTAACGCCAATTCCATTCAATTCGTGGCAGAACCAAAACATTAAACACTGAACACAAAATGTAAAAGCATGGTAAGCATCTTACTTTTTCACTTTTAATATAATGTTAAGTATTTTTCATTGCTTTTCGACTTGGGCATAAAACTTCAGCATGAACTCTGTCAAACGGTCCCGACTTGTTCTGAACACTGAAAATATGTACCTGACTTCAAGAGCTAAGCCGTTAAAACAGAAACCGCACATAAGCACCGGCACCCGGGTTCATGTTCTGGTAACCATGTAATTTTACCATCAGCCAGTGAGCCGTTATCCCGGGTTCCAACACTATTCCGTTACCAAAGGTAAAGGAAACACCTCCCCCTGCAAACATTCCAATGCCTATTCCTCCCTGGTACACTCCGTATGTTTGGCTATTGCCATTCGGCACGTAACTTCCGTTCACATAATTGTTTACCATGCTGTATTCAATGTCTTCAACATAAAAAGAACATTTCTTAGCTTTGGTACTGTTCACATTAAGTCCGCCCATAGCGAAATACGAAAGCTTTTTATCAACAATGTAATTGCGCTTAAGACCTATATCGGCATAAACTCTTTCTTCTGCGCCGCGCATCGGGTATAGGCGAGAAGGGTTTTTATCAGATGGGTGCAGCAGCGGGTCAACCTTAAAACTGATTGCGTCATTCGTTTTAAGCAGCATGTAATTGAATTCGATAATCAGCGCCAATTCCGGGTTGAAGCTGTATTGCGCGTATATGCCCGGCTGCATGGTAAGGGTGTAGTGCATGTTTTGTGGCAATCCATCAATATACACTGTATCGTGAGCTTGCAGTGAGTGAAATATTTCGTTATACCAGGTGTAGTTCGACATCACAAACTGCGCATTGTTCTCATTCCATGGATTTCCGTTGTAATAATTGGCCGTGCTTTTCGAAGGATAGTAAACACCCAGATTCAGGCCAAAAGTCCAGCCTCTGCCATCTGTTGTATTATCTATTTCTAAATTTTCTTCGTCGGCTTGTGCAAATGTCGGGGATACAGATGCGATAGCCAGCAGGAGGAAAAGTATAATTTTGAGATTTTGGTTCATTGGGTGGCTGATTAAATAATTGTTGGCTCTAATGTGATTTAGTGGGTAAAAAGTATTGTCGGGAGTCGGAAGACGGGAGTCGGAAGACACCTTCAGACCTTCCTTTATCCGATGAAAGTTGAGCTATGTTATCCAATTACATTTCTTCTACTCGTTTTCCATTAGTAAGGTTAAGTCTCAAATTAGCACCCTCTTCCGTCTTCTGACTTCGGTCTTCTGACTTCGGTCTTCTGACTTCCATCTTCTGACTTCCATCTTCTGACTTCGGTCTTCTGACTTCGGTCTTCTGACTTCGGTCTTCTGACTTCGGTCTTCTGACTTCGGTCTTCTGACTTCGGTCTTCTGACTTCCGACTTCGGTCTTCTGACCTTTCATAAATCAATCACATTCAAATTGTTGTAGTACCTATAGGTTAGAAAAAACTAACAAGCAAACGTATGTTTAAAAACGTGACTAAAGATCCTATTACAAGCAGGAAAATCGTAAGTGGTAACGAATTGGCATATTTACCCATTACTTTTCCGGAAGAGGTAAGATAAATCTGTGTAAAAATGGTAATAGGCAATTGGATGCTAAGCAACATCTGCGAGTATATCAGGCCTTTAAACGGGTTACTGATGATGAAAATTATCAGCAATGCCGGGATTAATGAGATCAATACACCCAGGCGCGAATGATTATCTTTCATGTCGAAGGGCTCACCGAAAAAACCGGCAAAGATGCTTCCGCCTGCCATGGCCGAAGTTATCGTAGAAGCGATCCCGGCTAACAAAAGCGCAACAGCGAAAATAAGGGATGCATTGTTTCCGAGCAAGGGTACCAGCATATCTTTGGCTTGCTGAAGTTCCTGGACCGGGATCTTATGTTTGAAAAAGGTAGCGGCAGCCATCAGTATCATCGCGCTGTTGATAGCCCATCCCACTATCATCGAAAAAAGTGTGTCGAGGAATTCGTACCTGAGTTGCTTGTTTTTGATTTTCTCATCGGTAAGGTTCCATTGCCGGCTTTGGATGATTTCGGAGTGCAGAAAAAGGTTGTGAGGCATTACCACGGCGCCCAAAACACTCATGATTACGATCATAGATCCGTCAGGAAATGAAGGTTTTATCCATCCTATCACGGCTTCGCTCCAGGCAATATCGGCAAGTGTGAGTTCGTAAATAAATGAAAGTCCTATGAGGCTCACAAAGCCGATGATCCATTTTTCGAGTTTGCGATACGAATTTGAAAATAAAAGGATGACAATGGTAACCAGGGTGATGATGGCGCCTATCCGCATCGGTATTGCGAAAAGCATATGCAGTGCTATCGCCCCGCCCAGTAATTCGGCCAGGGAGGTTGAAACCGAAGCAACTATAGCCGACGAAAGTACCGATCGCGACACCCATCGCGGGGTATGCATGGTTGTAGCTTCCGACAAACACAGACCCGTTGCTATGCCGAGATGTGCCACGTTGTGCTGCAGCACAATAAGCATGATGGTCGATAGGGTAACCATCCACAAAAGCTGGTACCCGTAATCGGCACCGGCAGCCAGGTTGGATGCCCAGTTGCCCGGATCAATAAAGCCAACGGTAACCAGCAACCCGGGACCTATATATTTGAAAATTTCGAGCCCTCCCAGCGCCGGTTTATGGTCGCGGCGACGAAGATCTTTTATAATACCGAGGGGAGAAAATTTCACGTTCAGGCTGCTTGTATGTGTGCAAAGTTAGGGATTTATCGCGCACAAGCCTTATTGGGGCACGAAAGAAGTAAAACCACTGAAATATATATTTACATAAGTACAAAAAGTTTGCAGAATATAAAAAACCTGTTTGATGATTTATTTTAAATTCATTCTACTTTACCAGATTAAAAGAAAACCACGGTAGTCACAATAGGACACAGTAGAAACCACATAGGTAAGCTGTTAATTCTACTGGCAGTTACATATTTTGAGAATTTTATATTATACTGAACGTCATTATGTCCTTATCTATATGCTCTACTATGACTATGTGGTTCAAAATGTTTGTCAGGTTTATTCTAGTAGAGTAGAATTAAACACATATATTTACCATTGCAAAAAGTAACAAAGGGTTGGGTCAGCCGACCCATTAGTAAGGACTAACCGTATATTTAAATGGATGCATCGGTGTTGGCGGCAAGCATTGGAGTCACCCATTAAACGAGCGGCAAAAGATTAAACCCAAAAAATGACAACACTTATTTTCTTCGGGACAATTATTGCAATACTAATTTATTTAGTAATACTGATAATAAAAATCATTAAACGTAAAACTATTACTTCTACACTTGTGACACTAATATTATTAATTGTAACATATTCTGGATTGTGGGGTATCTTATATTTGATTAGAAGCGACAAACCTATCTCTTTAGGAACAGACATTTGCTTTGATGATTGGTGTGCAACAGTGACAAGAATTGAGAAACCAATAATTTTGGGGATTGAGAATCAGAAATTAAATCCACAAGGACAATTTATTATTCTTAATATTAAAATGTCTAATCATGCAAGAGGAATAGATCAAAAACCATCCGAACCAAGAGTTCACATAACTGATGAAAAAGGAAATTCATATTCTTTTTCAGTAGCAGGACAACAAGCACTTGAAAAACAAATAGGTAAGCAAATACCTATAGACGAAAGACTTGAATTGAATCAATCATTAGAAACTCAACTTGTTTTTGACATTCCTAAGGAAGCCAAAAAGCTAAAAATATTAATTGAAGAAGGACCTTTCATAACTAAGTTATTGTTTGTTGAAAATAGAGATGTCTTTCTCATACCTTAAAAACGAAATGGCAGTAATGGATGGAAAGAAACGAATGCCAGCCGCTAAAAAACGCCTTAGCAAATGCGGGATTGCATGTCCGTTGAAACATTTGAAATCTTTATATACATTTGTGCTGGCTGACTTTGAGCAACAATTAATCCCGCACTTGGCAGAGCGTCAGTTGTTACCATGCATTATGAAAAACCACTTTCAAGAATGAAAAACCTGTTATTAATGTTTTTTATATCAATCTTTTTCAACAGCTATTCACAGGGCGAAGTTATCAGGAACGATCATGATTCATTAGAATTCACGAGTTTATTCAATAATAAAATACGAGATAGCGTAGCCTGTTATAGAATACCTGCTATTGTTAAAGCTCTAAATGGTGATTTAATTGCTGCAATAGATGAGAGAGTGCCATCATGTGGAGACTTAAAATGGAATAAAGATATAAATATTGTTATTCGTCGAAGTATGGACAATGGTAATTCCTGGTCTGAGATAGAAACGGTAGTTGATTATCCTTTTGGTAAATCAGCATCCGACCCTTCGATGATAATGGATAGGGTCACTGGAGAAATTTTCCTATTCTTCAATTTCATGGATCTGAATCTGGAAAAAGATGTTTACTATTTTAATGTGATAAGGAGCAGTGATAATGGGAAAACCTGGTCATCTCCTGTAGATATTACTTCACAGATTACAAAACCGGAATGGCAACGCAATTTTAAGTTTATTACATCCGGAACTGGCATCCAAACCAACTCAGGTCAAATATTAAATACAATAGTAAACCTTGAAAAAGGGCTTTATGTTTTTGGCAGTAACGACCATGGTAAAACCTGGTATCTTAATGACACGCCAATTGTTCCAGGAGATGAATCTAAGATAGTTGAGCTAGTTGATGGCACCTGGATGATAAATAGTCGCACAGATAAAGGAATGAGGTTTATTCATACCTCGACAGATAAGGGAAAGACCTGGTTATCCAGGCCAGATTCTTCGCTTATTGATCCAGGCTGTAACGCCAGTATTATTAGATATACATCTGTTAAAGATGGCGCTGATAAGAACAGGATTATTTTTTCAAATGCGAAAATGAAAGATGACAGGTCTAATATGACTGTAAGAATAAGTTATGATGAGGGGGAATCCTGGTCTGCCGGGAAAACTATATACACTGCTGGTTCGGCATACTCCTCACTTTGTATACTTGCAAACGGAGATATTGGGTTGTTATTCGAAAAAGATAATTATAAGGATAATGTTTTTGCAAGATTTACATTAGAATGGTTAACTGATGGACAAGATAAGTACTTTACAACTCAATAAATATAACGCATGGTAATAAATGGAATAAGAGCAGCGCGGAGCGCCCAGCGATTATTCCCGGTTGAACTACATCTCACGGATTACTAGTGCTTTCCGGCGGTTTTTAAGATTTTGGGGAGTGAAAATACACAAGATAATTAAATTAAATTGAAGTTATGAAGAATAAAATTGGATTTATTTCGTCTGTAATCATTTTAATTAACCTTATCATCAGTGCTAATCTGCACGCTCAGGAAAAAAATAAAATACCGGGCTTAGACAACCATATTTCGGACATATTCAGAAGTTTACAGATTGACACAATGCCGGGAGCTTCGGTATTGGTTGCCCAAAACGGAGATATTGTTTACCAGAAAGGCTTTGGGTATGCTGATATTGAAAAGAAAATTCCGGTTACGCCTGATACAAAGTTTAAAATAGGTTCTGTTTCAAAACAATTTACGGCTGTTGCTATTCTCAAACTCCAGGAAGAAGGCAGGATAACGACAGAGGATAAAGTATCAAAGTACATTTCCGATTTTCCGCGTGGAAATGAAGTGACAATTTATCAGCTTCTTACGCATACTTCCGGAATCCATGATTATAATTCTACCCCTGGTTTAGATATGAGCAAACCTGTTACTCCACAGTCATTACTCGATATTATTAAAAAACTTCCATACGATTCCAATCCGGGAGAACGCTACTTATACAACAATTCCGGTTATTTTATCTTAGGTTATATCGTTGCGCAACTTTCAGGTAAAACTTTAGGTGACTATCTGAATGAAACTTTTTTCAAACCTTTGGGTATGAAAAATTCAGGTATTTACGAAACTAATATTGTATTAAATAACGAAGCGCAGGGATACAGCATGAATGGTGAAAAGGTAACGAAAGCTGACTTTCAGGAAATGTCGTGGGCATCAGGAGTTGGAAGTGTTTATTCCACCACAGACGATCTGTACAAATGGAACGAAGCTATTTTTAATGGAAAAGTATTATCAGATGCCACTTTGAACGCAGCTTTCACACAGGCTGTTTTAAATAGCGGCGCTAAGGTTGACTATGGGTTTGGTTGGTTCTTGCTTACTAACAGGGGACTCAGATTTATTCAACATGCAGGCGGTGTTTCCGGTTTTAGCGCATATCTTGAACGCCAGCCGGAAAACAATCTGACTGTTTGTGTTTTGTTGAACTCTCTTCCATCACCCGAAGGTATTCAGCCAGTATTAAATGGCCAGGCAATATCTGAAATTATACTTCAGGATAAAATGGAAAAACAGGAGATCGGAGCGGGCAAGATTGTTAACGAAAACATTTTGAAAAAATATGTGGGCAGGTATAATTACGGGCAAGCTATGGTCATGTGGGTGACATTGAAAGACAAACAATTATATGGACAAATGACACTTATGGAAGCAAGTCCACTGACGCCCATTTCTGAAGATGAATTTTATTTCAAGGCCCGGAATGCAAAAATCAAATTCGTATCAGACAGATCCTCAAAGGTTGATCGTTTATTTCAATATCAAAACGGTGAATTTTTTGAAGCAACCCGGCTCAAAGATGAAACTCCGGTAAAAATTAATCCTGACTTTTTTGATAAATTGACCGGTAAATATGATTTTGGAAATAATTACGTAATTGAGATCATAAAAGAGAATGACAAACTATTTGTAGTAACGCCTTATATGCCTAAATATGAGTTACTTCCTACAAGTGAATCAGATTATTTTGCAATGGAAGTTACAAGTAAGATTTCATTTATTTTTAACAAAGAAGGTAAAGCAGAGTCGTTAACTTCAACATTTGACGGAATGATTCTACCGGCTAAAAAGCTTGGTGACTGACAGATTATAAAATCAAAAATAGCACCGCCTGATAAATGGGAATATGAGGGGCGCGGAACACCCAGCGATTATTCCCGGTTGAACTAATTCCCAGGGATTTCTATATGCTTTCCGGCGGTTTTTAAGGTTTTGGGGAATGAAAAAGGTAGTCAGGATTCAGCGGCATACCCACGTTCTGGAGCATTTTCTTTCAGATGCGTTCGTCTAAGCAACATTGCTGCATAGCGTTATGTGGGAATATAAAAAAAACAACCCCGTTGGTGCGAATTTGCAATCCGTGCCGGAATAAGTAATGAAATATCAAATGTTTTTACCTGATGCAAGGCGAATCCTTTTGCCTGGTAAATTAACAGCACCCCGAAATTCAAGCCGGATTAGACAATAACTTATAATGATTGTTAACTTTGCAATACTAAAAGGAATAATTATGGACACAACAGAACTAAAAAAGAGTTTTCACCTCCTTATTGATAGCATTGACAATGAGAACCTCTTACTAAATTTTTATGATTTGTTGAAACAGCGAACCAACGCAAAGGATGGCCGTTTGTGGGACAAACTGGATTATGAGGAGCAGAAGGAGCTTTTACATGCGGCAGAAGAAAGCAAAAGCGAGGGAAATCTTATCAGCAGCGATGAATTGAAAAAGAAACATAAGAAATGGCTTTAGAGATATT
>CAIXAQ010000986.1 GCA_903917425.1 uncultured Bacteroidales bacterium | reverse complement strand
GAGATCGCGGTAATTGAAATGGGTGCCAACCATGAATACGAGATTGATGAGCTTTGCAAGATTGCCTTACCAACTCACGGCCTGATCACCAACATCGGGAAAGCTCATTTAGGAGGTTTTGGAGGTTTCGAAGGAGTTATCAGGGCCAAAAGCGAATTGTACAACTGGCTCCGTGAAAATGGCATGAAAGCTTTTGTAAATGCAGATAACCCTTTACTGATGAGACTTTCGGAGGGAATTGAACGAATACTTTACGGCACCGATCAAAGCTTGTTTGTAGCCGGTAAAATCATTGAAAACACATCAAACCTTGAACTGGATTGGGTAACAGCTAATGAGATTCATGAAATTAAAACCAACCTGGTTGGAGAATATAATTTCGAAAACGTGATGGCTGCAATCTGCCTGGGTGTATATTTCGAAGTAGAACCGAAAAATATTCTGTCTGCAATCAGCAATTACGTCCCTTCAAACAGCCGGTCGCAATCTGTAAAAACAGCGAGAAATTCGGTTGTCCTGGATGCTTACAATGCCAACCCAACGAGTATGGAGGTGGCTATTAAAAATTTCAGGCAGGCCAAATCACTGCATAAAATGGTTATTTTGGGCGATATGCTCGAACTGGGCGAAGAGAGCCTGGCAGAACATCTCGGGATAAGCGGGATACTCGAAGAATCGGATTTTGAAAAAGTAATTCTGGTTGGACCTGATTTTATGCAGGTTGCTGGAAGTAAATTCACCTGTTTCGCCAATTCCGAAATGGCATATCAATGGTTAGCAGGGCAGCAGATCACCGGTTTTTCTATACTGGTAAAAGGCTCCCGCGGAATCAGGATGGAAAAAGTACTGGATGCGTTATAGATTGGATTTAACAAGACTTAAATGGATTTGGTTTTAGATGTTGGAAGTTCAAGGTCGAAGGTCGGAAGTCAGAAGTCAGAAGTCAGAAGTCAGAAGTCAGTAATCGGAAGAACGAAGTTGATTTTGGCTCGATATAATACAAATACGCTAAAAACAAACGTAGAATTCAAATTAACAGAAGACTTGCTATAGACTAATTATTTTTCAAAACAAGTTTTGCCTTCCATCTTCTGAAAATTTGAACTGATCTGTTAAATTTAGATTAGAACCAATATAATGAAAACATACCAGGTAATCGGAATGATGTCGGGAACTTCCCTTGATGGAATTGACTTGGCGCATTGTACTTTCGAAGAAACCGAAAATGGTTTTACCTATAATATCGGTAAATGCGAAACCACAGCCTATCCGGAATCCTGGCTGGATCGGCTCAGGAATTTGCCCAGGGCTTCGGCACTTGAATATGCGAAAACCCATGTCGCATACGGAAAATATTTAGGTGAACTTATTAACGATTTTGTCGGAACGAATCATTTAGTCGTGGATTTTGTATCCAGCCATGGTCACACTATTTTTCATAATCCCGCACAGCATTACACTTCACAAATTGGTGATGGCGCCGCTATTGCCATTGCATCCGGGTTTCCGGTAGTCTGCGATTTCCGCAGCAGCGATGTGGCTGCCGGCGGACAGGGAGCACCATTGGTTCCTATCGGTGACGATTTACTTTTTCCTGAATTTGATTATTGTCTGAACCTGGGGGGATTTGCCAATATATCGATGCGGAAGAATGATAAAAGAGTCGCTTTTGATATATCGCCGGCCAATATTATTCTCAACCATATTGCCAGCCAGGCAGGGAAAGCATTTGATGAGTATGGGAAAATGGCCGAAGCCGGAATAATAAATCCTGAATTTCTTCAAAAACTCAACAACCTCCCGTATTATAAAAAGAATCCGCCAAAGTCCCTTGGCAGGGACTGGATTGAAAATGAAATACTTCCTTTACTAATTGATTCCAAAATCAGCCTTGAAGATACCAGTTGTACTTTTTGCGAACATATTGCTATTCAAATTGCGACTTGCCTGGAGAAAGTTCCCGGAAAGCAAATGTTGGTTACAGGTGGCGGAACTTTTAATACCTTCCTGATAAGGCGGATTGCAGCATTATCACCAGCGAAACTTGTAATTCCTGGTAAGGAACTTATTGATTTTAAAGAGGCCTTGGTATTTGCATTTCTTGGATTGCTGCGGATGCAGTCAAAACCTAATTGCCTGGCATCAGTAACCGGCGCTGTTCGTGATGTTTCGGGCGGAGCCGTTTATTTACCATAAAATGTTTTGCACTTTAATTTCAGCTGTAATAAGCACTTACCTTTAAGAAACGAAGTACTTTTATTAATCTGAGAACAAGAAGCCTGGTGAAGCGATTTCATAAGCACCCACGAAAAAGAGCAATGTGCGAATAATGTTGATTGACAATTTTTGACATCTTTGCTAACCAATTGAATTTCAAGGACTATCTTATATCTAAAATCGTTTGTCCCTCTGCTTAAATACTTTTTGTTTCAACGACGGTGAGTTTTCCTCAAGCACTAATTAGTGTGCATCTTATTTGAAATTACATATTATAAATTATTCGATATTTAAACTACTTTTGCGCTCGCGTTGAACAAGGAAAGTGCCTTAATTAACCTATCAGAAATCAAATTTTTATAGTC
>CAIXAQ010000985.1 GCA_903917425.1 uncultured Bacteroidales bacterium | reverse complement strand
GCCATCAGCATCAACCAGATCAAATCCAAATTACCACACCTCACCGGAGTTCAGGTTACCTCATTTTCATTTTTATTTATTGGGCCGATAGCGCTCATATACCTGCTAACCACAGATTTAGCACCTGTTTTGGCGAGCCCGGGATGGCCGGTTCATTTGCTTGCATTGGCTGTACTCGGTATTGTTGGCTCTTCGATGGCTATGTTATTAATGAACACCCTTATCAGGCATTTCTCTGCCGTAGGCGCATCATCGGTTACCTATGTTATCCCTATTTTTGCCATCATGTGGGGCTTACTCTATGGCGAAAAAGTGACCTTGCTCCATCTTATTTGCATGTGTTTTATTCTTGCCGGCGTTTACCTTATCAATTGGAAGGGACGAAAGAGGAATTGAGTTCAGAATTGCTTAACCTAACCTGAACAAGACGGAACCGTTCGGCTGAACTCACGCCGAAGCCAAAAAGGAACGCAAAACACATAACATTAAATTAAGAATGAAAAAGTAAAGGGGCTGGTAATACTTTTACATTTTGGGTTCTATGTTTAATGTTTTTAATTCCTTAATGAATATTATACCAGAAAAGACATCAAATTAAAAGATAAGACACTGACCGTTAGGTCGCTCCTGTAATTGTTTGTCGCGTTTTATCCAATGCAAACAGAATGAAATCTTCCGTTACGCCTTCTGTTCACACTTCCTCACCGTGTATTTCTCCAGCGCTTTCATATTTATTTCCACACCGATTCCGGGTCCGGTAGGAACGGTTATGGTTCCATCGGAATTTAGTTCAAACAGAGTTTCTACAATATCTTCTGTATAGTATTTCTTATTGGGCGAAAGATCGCTTGGCAAGGTGAAATTAGGCAGCGACGCGAGGGCGACGTTTCCTGCACGACCAATGCCTGATTCGAGCATCCCGCCATGCCAGACCGGGATATTCATGCCTGCGCAATAATCGTGGATTTTAATGGATTCGGTGTACCCGCCAACCCGGCCAGGTTTGATATTGATAATTCGGCAACTTTTCATTTCGATGGCAGCACGGGTATCGCCAAGAGAGTGAATGCTTTCGTCGAGGCAGAGATCGGTTTTAATTTCGCGCTGCAGTTTGGAATGGTCGAAAATATCGTCATAACCCAGCGGTTGCTCAATAAGCGATAGGTTGTATTTATCCATTTCTTTGAAAACAGTCAGGTGATCCAGGGTATAGGCCGAATTGGCATCAACCTGCAAAAGCATTTCCGGATATTCGCGGCGAAGAGCTTCAATAAATTGCAGGTCACGGCCCGGGGCAATTTTAATTTTAATGCGCTGATAGCCTTCTTTCATGTATTTTTCCATAACATGAAGCAAATCGGGAACCGTGTCGCTGATGCCAAGACTTACACCCACGTTTATTTTTTTCTGAGTTCCGCCAAGCATTTTCGATAATGAAATTCCTTTTGACTTTGCGAAAGCATCATACAATGCAGCTTCCAACCCGGCTTTGGCCATCATATGCCCGCGAACCTTGGCATAACTTGCAATGGCTTCCTCCACACTGGCAATATCTCTTCCAATGATTGACGGAATCAGGAAAT
>CAIXAQ010000984.1 GCA_903917425.1 uncultured Bacteroidales bacterium | reverse complement strand
CTTTTCAAAGGCGACTCTTCGGTTTTTGGGTTCGAATTTAATACCGAGGATTTACGCACGCTGAATACAGCCGACTTAACGTTTGTTCCTGTAGGCATAGAAGGCAGGGATTCATTGACTGTTACCGGAAAAGATTCCATTCAGTTTGCGGTAAGGGTTTATCCCGGGAATGTTGATACAGCTACATGGAAGAGCTATATTGAATATGTATATACTCTGAAAGGTAATGATTACATGGTCGGTTATAAAGTGAACTTTGTAGGTATGAAAGGCTACATGGCCCAGAATACCCGCGATATGTCGCTGCTTTGGAGTACAACCTTGCTGCAACAGGAAAAAAGCCTGAAAACTGAACAAACCCAATCCACCATTCACTATATGGATGCTGCCGGTGAAGTGAGTTACCTGAGCGAAACCAAGGATGCAAAAGAAAGAATTTCGACAGCGGTAAAATGGGTTTCGTTCAAACAACAGTTTTTCTCTGCAACACTGATAGCAGAAGATAAATTTGAAAGTGCTGATATAGAAACAATTGGTTATCCTGTCGATAATACTGACAGGCATGTAAAAACCATGCATTCGGAGTATATTTTGCCTTTCAGTCTCGAAGGAGACCAGGTGTATAACCTGAAGTGGTATTTTGGACCAAATAAATATAAGGTACTGAGGCAGTACAAAATGAACCTCGAGAGGCAGATACCTCTTGGCTGGAGTTTCTTCCTCATGCAATGGATCAACCGTTTTGCGGTAATTCCTGTTTTCAACTGGCTGGAATCGTTTGATATGAATTATGGTATTATCATTTTGATACTTACCATTTTACTGAAAATTGTTCTTTTCCCGATAGCCTGGAAGACCTACATCTCTTCTGCCAAAATGCGGATACTGAAACCGGAAATTGAAGAAATAGGTCTTAAATTTCCGAAAAAGGACGATGCCATGAAAAAACAACAGGCAACCATGGCATTGTATAAAAAGGCCGGGGTTAACCCCATGGCCGGTTGCGTGCCAATGCTGCTCCAGTTCCCGATTCTGATTGCACTTTTCAGATTTTTTCCTGCTTCTTTCGAGTTGCGGCAACAATCGTTTCTATGGGCTACGGACTTGTCAAGCTATGATTCTATCTTTTCGTGGACGGTGCAAATTCCACTCTTAAGCCAGTTTTACGGAAACCATATCAGTTTGTTCACCTTGCTCATGACCATTTCGACGATCATGTACACCAAGATGAATAATGATATGATGGGTTCAACACAGCAGATGCCCGGCATGAAAACCATGATGTACCTGATGCCTATTATGTTCCTTGGATTTTTCAACAACTATTCGGCAGGCTTAAGTTACTATTATATGCTGGCCAACCTGTTCACATTTGCACAAATGTTTTTGATCCGCCGTTTTGTAAACGAAGATAAACTTCACAAACGCATTCAGGAAAATAAAACCAAGACAGTTAAAAAATCTTCCTTTCAGAAACGCCTCGAAGATATGACCAAGCAGCAACAGCAGAAATCGTTGAGAAAATAAGTTATGAGTTGTGAAATATGAGTTATCAATTTCAGATTTACGATTTACGATTTACGATTTACGATTTACGATTT
>CAIXAQ010000983.1 GCA_903917425.1 uncultured Bacteroidales bacterium | reverse complement strand
GTTTTCAAATCGGTATATTTAACCCAGGGAATGCTTTCCCTGTTGGAAGAACCGGCCAGATATTCAATCTTAACATTCTTGTTAATATGCCAGTGTATGCCTTCCGAAAGTCCCTTGGCACTGTACTGAGGCCCGATTTTCATAAGCAGTGAAGTGTTCCACTCGGTGTTTCCTGAATCGGCTAAATAAGAGCGCAGATTTCTTAGTTTCTGAGAGTAGAATTTTTGAGGCCAATGGCATCTTTCACAGGTTTCGCTGGCAGGGCGCAGGTTGCGAAGAGGGGTTTCAATCGGGGTGGAATATTTTTTAAAAATTACTGAATACACCTGGTACAATCCTGAAAGTTTTGATTTAACGTACCAGCCGGCTCCTTCACCTACATGGCATTCAACACATTTAACATTGGCATGCGACGAATGCTGGTATGCGACAAATTCGGGTTCCATCACATCATGGCATAAGGTGCCGCAAAACGGAACCGATTCAGTGTAATGGAATGCCTCATAGCTTCCCATGGCCGTTGCAACGAGTAAAACGAAAGTAATAACTGAGATCCGGATGATTGCCGTTCTCTGAATTTTACTGTTCATATCCAGGATAGGCCAATTTTGCTTGGTCGGCTGTTTACCCTTCAATTTCCTTCGTTTATTCAACATTCCTGCCGGAATCAGCAGAAGTCCCAACACCATAAAAGCCGGAGACACTATGAAGGTGAATAATCCCATGTAGGGATTAGTTTCGCTTGAAAGCATCGTGAAAATAAAGAGTAGAATTATGGCTACAAGGCTATTAACAGCCAATAAAAAACCGGTAATTGTTATCCAGTTATACGCATTTTTTGGCATTTTCATATGGAAGCGGGTTTAGAATTTGTCGAATTAGTTATGTACATACCTATATGGATATATTCAACAAAAGTAACTAATAATACCAAAAAAGAAATTGGATGACTCTATTTATAAGGAGTCTTAATAGGTAGCTTAAAATGGAATGGGCTTTCATGAATAGTCTGCTTATTTATAAACAGTGATTCAAGAAATTTGCAGTCTGGATTATAATATCTGAAAAATAATAGGGAAATAGTATAAATGGAAATGTGCCAAAATTGCATGTATTCTTTAAATGGGTGGGTATAATTGCGAACAAGTTATGATAGGGCTGAGAATATTTTGACAAAAAAAAGGTGCTCCTATTACGGAACACCTTATTAAATCATTCAGATAGGTATTATAGGCTTTTAATGTAGTATATAAGTGCCCATCTGTCGCCTTCACTTGCAATTTTCTTTTCGAAATTTGGCATTTCGTCGCGGCCAACCATGGTCATATAGTAAATTTCGCCATCAGCCTTAGCTTTAAACGCTTTGTCGGCAAAAGAAGGAACAAGAGTCTTTAAACTTGCAGATTTTGTACCGTCACCTAATCCTTTTGCGCCATGACACGATTTGCAATGTTTCATGTAAGTATCTTTTCCAACCGTGTTGATGGAAGCATCACCCGCTTTAATAGTACTTTTCATTGATTTGTACTTAGCCGGGATAGTCCACGCGCCACCGGCTTTTTGAGCCATTGCAATATTGGCCGATACAAAAATAATTGCTGTACAGATAATTACAGCCAGACGAATTGAGTTTTTCATGATGTTTTTTTTTTGATTGATTAAAATGAGTTAGGTTTATGTGTTAAGATCG
>CAIXAQ010000982.1 GCA_903917425.1 uncultured Bacteroidales bacterium | reverse complement strand
TTTTATTCACTGATTGCTTAAGAAGGTTCTCATGAAGCATGTCATTTCTTAAAATTGTGCGCAAAAAAGCCATGTTGGCATGATCCCAGCATGCGTGAGCTGCCCTGAAGTGGTCTGTTTCATAAAAAAGGGGTAAACCCTTGAACCATTCAATGAAATCTTCGTATTCGTCCTGTTTGTTCTGGAACTGACGGAGAGTTTCGTAATGCTGAATGATGTTTTTGATCAGGTGTTTACGCAGGTGGCCACCATCACTTTCCTGGTAGTGGAAACATATAGCGTTGTATTCATGGTTGCCCATCAATGCAATAGCATTCCCGTTTTCGACCATTTTCCGGACTATCATCAGGGTTTTCCGGATTTCAGGGCCCCGATCAATGTAATCGCCAATAAATAGCGCTTTCCGGGATTCGTGAGAATATGAACCATTTTGGGATGTATAACCAAGCTTTTCAAGCAGTTGAATGAGTTTTTCTGCGTGGCCGTGGATGTCGCCGATTAAGTCGATCATTATTTTTTCGAATAGAAAGTTGGGGAAATAACTGATATTATGGCTTTTTTCTTTTGCAGGTAGCTTAAGGTTGTCAAGAATTGAGATTAGCCTCGTACTCTTTAATTTTTGCTTCAAGGCGTTTTGCAAGGTATTCATTACCTTTTCCCAACTCCTCAAGAATTACTTTTGCTTCAGCATGGTAGGCTTTTTTCTTTTTCAATGACCACCTGGCAGGTGGTTTTTGAAGGTTTGTGATACGATCCGCAAGTTTTACGGCCCAAACCTCTTTTTGCATTTCTTTAATCCGGTCAATACTATCTTGCATTTGTTGAGCTTTTGGCAAATTCTTATTCTTTGATAAAGCTGAAACTGACTGGGCAAAGCGAATGCCAAATTTATCTTTCAGCTCGTCAAAGGTTGTTAATGTGTCTTCGATTGTGTCGTGAAGTAAAGCAACCTGAACGGCAAAAGCTGTATTGAAACGGACTTCTTTAGATCCAGCAACGAGAATTTCCATTGCAACATTACTTAAATGCATCAGATATGGAAGGTTTGTTCCAGGAACTTTTTGCTTTTGGGCTGTATGTTTTTCTGTTGAAAATTTTATGGCTTGCTGGTAATGGGTTTGTATTTCATTTTTTTGTTTTTCGAGCCTGGCGTAAATAAAAGGTGCAATTTCTGATACATAAGCCTCGGCTGAAAATTGTTCAAGTTTATTCTTTTTACCAGGAACAATAACCGGATTTACACCGAACATTTTCCAGAACTCGAAACAGGCTACCGGGTAAGACCCACTTGTCCAGTGTTCTTCAATAAAAGCATCAAGCATATCTTTGGCTTCAAAAAGAGCTTCTTCATAGGTTGAATAAGGGCCTATTACTTTTGGAGAGAACTTGGCAAATAAGTGATGATTATCATACACATTTAATTTATATGACATAAAATGAGATTGTTAATGTTTAGATTTACTTGGGTAAATAAGGAGAACAGTATAAACCAAAGATCGAGAAAATTGAGGTAAGCGAATGGTGATGTTAATAAAAAAATATAAGGGAAATTGATTTTAGAATTTCGCTGAATAGTGATTTTAATATCAAACCTAAATCGTTTTTAGTAGTGCTATTCTATACGCACATATAATTTTAAGCAAAGCACAATCTATATGAGTATTCCCATTTCTGAAGGGCTTAAAAATTACATCTTTACATTCCATGATATGCAATTGAGAGCTCCGCCATATTTTATTATAGCAGAAACATCAATAGTTTCAATTTGTTCTTTTGCAGCATATTCTGGAAAAACCTGACTGATTTGGTTTAATGCTTGTTGATCTTCTTCGATGCCGAATTGTGGTATCAATAACAGATCTTTCATTTGGAGGTAATTGATATATCCCCAGTTCAAGTCATCATTGGGAGATGAGACGTTATAATTAAGTTCGGAATAATCAAGTTTGTGATCGGACAAAGCGGAAAAGAAAGCTTTTTTGAATTTCGGATGGTATTCTTGAAAATAGCCATTTATCAATACTTTTTTCTCATTCACAAA
>CAIXAQ010000981.1 GCA_903917425.1 uncultured Bacteroidales bacterium | reverse complement strand
CATTATGTAATCGGCTTTCAGGTCTTTGTGCTGGTCGTCGGCAAATGTATCGGCATCTTTTTCGCCAAGGTTTGCAGAAATACCGCGTATGGCAAGGTTCATCTTTGCCAGTTTAAAAGTAGTCTTGGTGTATTCCTGTCCGTAGATGGAAACTTCTTTTTTATTTCCGTGATGGCTTTCGATAAATTTCATGGATTGTACAAACATACCACCCGAACCACAGCAAGGGTCGTAAATGATACCTCTGTATGGCTCAATCATTTCGGCAATCAGGTTTACGATTGTCTTTGGAGTGTAAAATTCGCCTTTACCTTTCCCCTCTGCTATTGCAAACTTTTTTAGGAAGTATTCATACACTCGCCCTACCAGGTCTTGTTCCTTGTCTTTAAGGGTATTTATACTGTCAATTTCGCTAATCAGAGCAGCTAATTTGGTAATATCCAGACCCAAACGGGAGAAGTAATTGTCGGGCAAGGCACCTTTCAATGATTTGTTGTCTTTCTCAATAGTGTGCAGGGCGGTGTCAATGATTAACGCAATATCATTTTGTCTTGATTTTTTTACAATATAGCTCCAACGTGAAATTTCTTCCAGAAAAAACACATTATTCATATTGTAGAAATCAGGCATCTCGATGTATTTTGCTTTGCCTTCAGCAATGAGTTTTTTGCGGTGTTCCTCAAATTTATCGCTGGCAAATTTCAGGAACACAAGTCCCAACACAACATGTTTATATTCGGCGGATTCTACGCTACCTCTCAGCTTATTAGCAGTTTCCCAAAGGGTAACTTCAATTGCTTTCTCTTTTACTTCTTTTGCCATTAT
Organism: uncultured Bacteroidales bacterium; assembly: GCA_903917425.1. GTDB lineage: Bacteria > Bacteroidota > Bacteroidia > Bacteroidales > UBA4417 > UBA4417. The sequence continues at coordinate 987 of CAIXAQ010000981.1, read as the reverse complement.
GTTGTTTCGATATCTTGATTATTAAAAGTATGTTTACAGCTGATACAAATATACTGCCTTCCATTGTGAGAGGCGTATCCCGTAAGTATTAGGTTCCGGGATCATCTATCCGATTAAAAAGCACTTCGTTTTCATTTTATTCAATCCAGAGGCAGCCATAATCTTTTTGTCTTAAATTGTTATTAATCTCTTCAATATCAAAATGTTCCGGATCGAAATTTCCACCGAGCCACTCCATCATTGATTCATAGTCCTCGTGTTTGGGGTTTGATATTGTCAGTAATAAATCACTATATCCCCATGTTCCCCCGCAGTCTTCCGGCGGACAATTGCGTTTACCCTTGATACACCTGGGAATTTGTCCGGTTTCTTCTTCTTTTATTATTTTCTCCAATATAATGTCGTGATTCCAGCTATCCCCAAAATCATATTCGTATAATATTTTTGATTTTTCCTTTTTCAGTATACTATTCAGTTTTATTGTCCTGGAATTCCTGCTTCCTTCAACTTCAAATTCCCTGGGAGCATAATCGGTCATTCCATCATTAAACAGATGCAGATGTGAATTTGTCCACCCCATTGCCGTTTGAATAATTCTATGTAAGTCAACCAGCAGAATGTCAGAGTTTACTAACAACCTTCTCCATATTTTCGGTTTCGTATTGGTAAGAACAACCTGTATTTGATATATCTGTTTTGTCATTGTCTTATATTTTTCCATTTATTATTGAATTATCGCTTAATAATTTGACCGGCTCTTGTTTTTTCTAATTGCTTACAATATCAGTGTAAACACTCCTGGCAATATTTTTTCACAATTGGTCTTATTCGGGATTGTAGCCTTGTCATTGCTAAACAAAAAGATAACAAGTGTAATTATCAATATTTACCTCAAGTCTTTAACTTATTATAAACGTCTTAAACCGACCATAAACGATAATCTAAAATTCATATTCTCTTTTAAAAACCAAAGGTAGGGAAGTATGT
>CAIXAQ010000980.1 GCA_903917425.1 uncultured Bacteroidales bacterium | reverse complement strand
CTGGTTCAAGCGGCCGGGCTCGCTCTTATACCAGTAATAAACGCCCACTACAAAGAGCAAACCAATGAATGTTGTCCACGAAAAAACGGCCAGCAAAAGCATCAGTGCTCCGCCAACCAGGTAGTTCACCGTAGAGTGCTTCGACTGGTATGTAAACCGGATGCTCCATACCAGGGCTCCGATAAGGACAAGGAAATAAAACAAGGTTCCCGAGTTAAACGGAAGTCCAAAGCTATTTACAAACAGGATTTCATATTTCCCGGCAAGGTTTACTGTGTAAGGAATTACCAGGAACATAATAAATGCAAGGATAAAAAAGGCGATCCCTAAAGTATACACAACGCCTTTCCAGGTGGTTTTATATTTCCTGAAATAGAATACCAGAGCGATTGCCGGTATTGCAAGGAGGTTGAGCAAATGCACCCCTATTGAAAGCCCCATAAGGTAAGCAATCAATATGATCCAGCGCTGCGAATGAGGTTGATCGGCCACCTGGTCCCATTTGAGAATGGCCCAGAAAACGATGGCTGTGAAAAACGAAGACATAGCATAAACTTCACCCTCGACAGCTGAAAACCAGAATGAATCGCTGAAAGTGTAGGCCAAAGCACCCACAAGTCCGCTTCCCAGGATGGCAAACATGCGTCCCTGCGAAATTTCTTCGTCTTTGGTAAATTTAAGCCCGAGCATGGTAATACTCCAGAACAGGAACAAAATGGTAGCCGAACTGCTTAAAGCCGACATGATGTTAACCATCATTGCCACTTTGCTTGTATCGCCGAAAGCGAAAAGGCTGAAAAAACGTCCCAGTAACTGAAAAAGAGGAGCTCCCGGAGGATGGCCGACCTGTAATTTAAACGCGGTCGAAATGTATTCGCCGCAATCCCACCAGCTGGCAGTAGGTTCAATGGTGGACAGGTAAACCCACGATGAGAGGGCGAATACGAGCCATCCCAAGAGGTTATTCAGTTTCCTGAATGTTTTCATGAAAATATAGGTTAATGAATAAACATGATTTTTGAAGGGACGAAATTAACCATTAATTATTTAGAACGCACAACTTTTAGCAATTGTTAAGAAAATGCAGGGTTTATTGCCCGGAGTGAAGAACAGATTTGTGAAAATCCCGAAGAATCAGGGCTGAAATTCAAAAAGAAAAAGACCAACCCACAGTATTTATTCATGGTAAGAAACCAGTTGAAACTGGAAACTGGAGGCTGGAAACTGGAGACTGGCGGCAAGCTACTAGAAATCAGTAACTTGACACCAGCCGCTTCACTTCTTCTCTCTCGGCCGCAACTGGCAGGCGCATTGCCCCGAAAGCCTTTCGTCGTAGTTAATTACCACCGGTAATCCGGAATGTTCCCAATCAACAAGGCCTCCCGATAGGTTGGCACAATTACCGCTAAAACCATTTTCCAGGAGTGTTTTCACGGCTTCAGGACTATGAATTCCGCTGGCATCGGCTATGATCAGTGGTTTATCAGTGGGTAGTTTGTCAATAAATTCCGTTAACCTCTTCTTTGGGCAAAAAATAAGTCCCGGAACATCAAATATCTTAAACCGGTTCAGGTATTCTTCCCTAACATCCACTATAATTGCACCTTCCAGGCAAAGTTTGTGTGCCTGTAAAGGCGAAAGGTTGTAAATGCCATTCGAATAATTTGCTTTTCCTTCGAAGTAGTTTTCCATCTTGATTAAAGGCTAAAATAATATACAGTACAAAAGTACTTGTATAATTTTAATAGTTCAACTGTTAATTCAGCGGGTATATTTATATTGTCGGAAGTCAGAAGACGGGAGTCGGAAGCAACCCTGATAACCTCTTTTATTCAAGAAAGTGGCACCATAGCTGGTTATACTTTTCTTCAGAACCCTTCACATTTGTAGGATAAAATATCAGATTAACACTTTCTTCCGTCTTCCGAATTCGGTCTTCCGACATTTTAATACTATTTCATTGAATTGTTGGTAGAACCATTTATCTGAATCTTTATAACCACTTATTCGAAGAAATATCAACACTATTGTTGAAAACTTAAAAAGCCAATCATCACTTTAAAAATCCCATAAGGAAAAACCTTTGTAATTTTGCGGCGTTGATAATAATTCCGAATTCTGAATTAAACCTGTTCGTAAAAGCCAGATCCCATGCAAAACGCCATCACCAGCACCAATTTTACATTTCCCGGACTTAAAAACCTGTATGTCGGCAAAGTACGCGATGTGTATAATATCGACGACGAATTGCTGATCATGGTTGCCAGCGACCGTATTTCGGCGTTTGATGTGGTGCTGCCGCGTGCGATTCCATACAAAGGGCAGGTGCTCAACCAGATAGCTGCCAAGTTTCTGGATGCTACTTCTGACATTGTTCCGAATTGGAAAATTGCCACTCCCGATCCAATGGTTACCGTTGGCCGTGTGTGCGAGCCTTTTAAAGTGGAAATGGTGATCCGCGGGTACCTGAGCGGTCATGCCTGGCGCGAATACAAAGCCGGAAAACGCAGCATCTGCGGTGTTACTATGCCCGAAGGGATGAAAGAAAACGATATGTTTCCTAATCCGATTATAACTCCTACCACCAAAGCATCGGTTGGCCACGATGAAGATATTTCGAAAGAAGAAATACTGAAACAAGGCCTTGTGGGTAAGGAGGATTATGAAATGCTTGAAACGTACACAAAAGCAATTTTTGAACGCGGAACTCAGATTGCTTCGGGAATGGGCCTGATTTTAGTTGATACCAAATATGAATTCGGTAAATCGAATGATGAAATTTTTCTTATCGACGAAATTCACACTCCCGATTCATCGCGGTATTTTTATAAGGAAGGGTACGAAGAACGCCAAAGGAAAAACGAAGCCCAGAAACAGCTGTCCAAGGAGTTTGTGCGCGAATGGCTTATGGATCATGGGTTTCAGGGGAAAGAGGACCAGCAGGTTCCTGTGATGGACGATGCTTTTGTTAACCTCGTGTCGGAGCGCTACATCGAATTATTTGAGAATATTACGGGAGAAAAATTTGAACGTGCCGATGTTAGCGATGTACCATCCCGCGTTGAAAACAATATCAAGAAATTTCTCGAAGCGTACTACAGGTAAAAAGATGTTGGATGTGCGATGTTAGATGTTGGATGTTTTTCACTCACCATTCATAACTCATCACTATTTCAATATTCTGATAAAGGATTTCAGTTCTTTGGCCTTTATATACATACCATGCTCCTGGTAAGCATGTAAAAGCTGGCTGCACCAGCGCTTCAGCACAATAACGTTTGAAGCAGGCCTGAAGTAGCTTTCGGCAGGTTCAATCCCGGTTTTTTCCAGATACAACTGAATCTCCTTTCGGGTAAAAACGGCACCCCTGGCAAACGGATTAATATAAAATTTCACCTCACTTACCGGCTTATAACCATCTTCAAAATCGGAAGGCAGGTGCGTAAAACAGGTGATGAAATTTCCGGCCAAATCCACGCCTTTTATCGGAAGTTTCAGTCTTTCAGCAACAATTATATAAAGGATCCCTATGGAAATTGCATTTCCGTGTTTCGATTGGAGGAGGTTGTTCAGAAAAAAATGTTCCGGAATGTGACTGTTTTCAATTTCACCCGATATTTCGTTTACACCGAACAGTACATGGTTCAGCACTTTTATTTTTTCGAGGCTGGTAAGGTTTTCATTTAGTTCGAGCCAAACACTTCGTGTAAGTTTATTTACATCGGCAAGAATTTTTGCTGCGTCCAGGTTTGGATAGTGAAACCTGTTGGCAATAATAAATCCCCGTAGCAGGTCGTGCGATTCCGATTCGACCCAAAAGCTCAACTCACTGTATAAATCCTCGTATTGAAGGCTATGTACAATTTCTTCAATCCGTTGGCGGGTCAACAGGTCATTTGTGTTAAACCATGCTTCCTCAAGCGGCTCCACAGCCGGAATGCCCAGCGTGAGAATCTCCCGGCTCACCTGCATAAATGCTTCCTGGTCGGGATCATCAAGCAGGTGGATAAGCAGGTTAATTTTATCCATTTCGGTACACTCTGAGTTTAGTTTATTGAGTGGCTAAAATTACATACCTTACCCATGAATTTTTACTGTTATTTCAATAACTTTTCAACAAACGGAGGTTGAAAACGAAAATGAATGTACAGCACCGTATAAACACTAAAAAGCACCAGTAAATTTCCCTGAAAATGAGAAACCCCGGAGATTATAAATCTCAAGGGTTTCATTAATTATTGCCCGGTAACTATTCACTCTAATCAAGATTTATTTTTTTAAGAGTACTTAGAGTGCTTGGAGTGTCTAAAGTGCCTGAAATTTTCAGCAATTCTTAGCCTGAATGCTGATATGTTATTATAAGAAAGTGTTGAATGATTCACAAAACCTTAACATGTTACAAAATCTTGAGAAGGCGACTAATTTCATCTGACGTTATATCAAGTTAAAGAGGCACTTTAGGCATTTTAGGCACTTTTTACTTCAGGCACTTAATTGTTTTTAGCCCGGAAATGTTTACAATATATTCCACACGAACCCAAGTTTGTATAAAATTACATCAGCAATGAGCCCAAGCAGGAACAGCATCCCGAAAACCCGGTTGTAAATAAAAGCGTGCGAAACCAGGTATAAGGGCCAGCCTTCGCCCGATGGACCATCCGGTTTTGCTGCCGGTCTCGGCTTCAGGAATATCTTCGAAGCCCATACCAGTTTAGGTATGGCAAATAAAATAATCAGCATGGCAGGTCCCACATGGCCTGTGAGGACAAGCGCAAAAATAAACACATACTGCAGAACCCAGAAAACAATGGTTGAATACCGGGCTGCCTTCTGGCCTATCACCACAGGAAGCGTTCGAACGCCTTTAGCCTTGTCTTCCAGGAGTTTATCGGTATGTTTTCCAAAAAGCACAGTGGTTGGGCCGAGGGCATATACAAGGCTCAGTAAAACTACCCAGTTATCCCATTGCCCGCCGGAAACCACAAAATAAGTTCCACCTATCATCAGAGGACCCCAGACGAAAATGACCGACGGCTCGCCTAATCCATAATATTTCAGGGGCCAGGTGTAGAACAACAAAAAGAACAATCCGGCTCCCAGGAGCCAGAAAGCACCGATACCAGTGACTGAAATCAGGTAAATGCCTATTGCAAGGGCTATTCCGATAGTAATATAAAAATACGTCATGAAACTTTTCATGCTTAGCAAACCATGTTCAAGCGGTTGAGGGCCGTAAAGCGAACGGTAGTAATTATCCTTATCAATTCCCCTTTTGTGATCGACAAGGTCGTTGAGCAGGTTATTGCTGGCATGAGCCATTACAATACCCAGCATACAAAGTATAAAAAGACCCCACGAAAAATTGCCGTTGCGATACGCCAACAGCCCCCCAATGGCGGCTGCCGTTGCAGTCATTATAAAAACAGCAGCTCTTGTAGCGATGAGCCATCGCGAAATGATATCGAGTGTATTCCACTCTGTTTTTGTTATTTGTGGAATAACCCTTAGTGCTTTAATCCACATTGAAGTATTTACCATTTATTGTTAAGATTTAGTTTAACTCAAAACAATTGCATGCTGCTAAAGGTTCAGTGATGATGAAATGATATATGTTTATTTGCCGGGCTAAGTCCAGAAACAAACTTCATCAGAAGAAATTTTCTTGCAAAGACTTTCACTTCGAGAAAAATAAAGCAACTCCTGTTAAAATTAAACCTGGCAAATGAAAGTTTTCGTCTCTGTTGTTTCCCTAACTTTGCCATTATATATTCAAACGGCATGAAACAGATTATACCTTTCATTTTTATTATCACCATCATCCTTTCGGGATGTGGTTCTTCAAAAAAACAACTCCAGAAGGGCAATTACGATGCCGCTATCGAAAAAGCAGTAAAACAGCTGAGGAAAGATGGCAGCGATGCCAAGCAGATTGGAATACTCGACCAGGCCTATAAAAAGGCCAATGACAGGGATAATGAACAAATCCGGTTCCTTAAAATGGAAGGACGCCCCGATAACTGGGATGAAATATACCTGCTTTACAGAGCATTGAACGACAGGCAGGCACTTGTAAAAACGGTGACTCCTCTCAATTTGAATGGAAAACCGGTCGATTACCCATATGTCGATTATATGCCCGATATGATTGCCACAAAGCGCAGGGCTGCCGATTTTTATTATGCTCATGGTATCGAACTGATGAAGAACAATCAGAAGAATTCTTACCGGCAGGCATATACCGAATTCGTCAGGGCAAAAGAGTATATGGGAGATTATAAGGACATAGATGCCATGATACTGGATGCTAAACAGATGGGAATGAGCAAAGTGCTTGTTTCAATACAGAATAACTCAGTTATAAAATTTCCGCCGGAATTTGAACGCGATCTCATTGCACTCGATCTTCCAAATCTTAACTCGGAATGGGTTGAATATCATACACGGAAAATGGATAGAAATACTCGGTATGATTTTTTCGTCAACGTGAATGTTAACAGCGTTGCGGTTAGCCCTGACAAGGTGATACAAAAAGATACGACTGTTAAAAGGGAAGTTGAAGATGGATTTACCTATGCGCTTGACAGGAAGGGGAATGTGATGAAAGATACACTTGGAAATGATATAAAAATTAAAAAATACAAAACACTGCAATGTGCCCTGGTACAGTCAGTACAGTTAAAAGCATGTCAGATTGATGGTACTGTGGAAGTGATCCAGGCGGAACCTCAAAAAGTGCTGAAAAAAGATCCAATTGGCGCGCGATCTGATTTTGAACATATTTCAGCCCGTGCAATTGGCGACACCCAGGCTCTTAATGCGAAACAACTTGAACTTATAAAAAGCTCTCCGGCTCCTTTTCCTGATGATTTTGACATGGTTATGCGATGTTCCGAATCTCTTAAAGTAGCTATAAGAGATGCAATTCAGCACAACAAACGATTTATTTATTAACGCCTGAAACTTCACGTAAAAGCTGACTTTTTCAACGGAAAATGTCGAATGATCAGTGCAAAATTCTAATAATGCCTTGATTACACGGTTAACCGGCTTAAAACCAGTTTGACCATTCTTTCTATGTCGCTATGATAATCTTTAGCATAGGTGTGATTTACCCGGTTTGCAACAATGGAGCAGATGGTAAGTGTATCGTGCCCCAGCATTTTGCCTAATCCGTATAAAGCCGAAGTTTCCATTTCGAAATTTGCAATCCGCTTCCCTTCGAATTCGAAACTTTCGATCAGGTGATTTAATTCAGGGAATGCCAGTTTTAACCTCAGTTCCCTGCCTTGCGGACCATAAAAACCAGGTGCAGTGAGGGTTATGCCATGAACAAGATCTTTGCCCAGTTTCTCCATCAGTGTCGGTGAGCAAGGCACTGCATAAACACCAGGCAGATTGGCATCCCAGTTTACATGTTTAACAAAAGCATCTGCCATCCCGGCATTCATCACGCTTTTGCCCTTCTCGTAAAAATACAGAAGGCCGTCAAGTCCCATGCCATTTGATGAAGCAACAAAAGTGCCGGGTTCAATATCTGCCTGCAAAGCTCCTGCCGTTCCCAGCCTGATAATATTTAATTTTTTGTGAAAAGTCTTTCGCTCGCGTGAATCCAGGTCAATATTAACCACCGCATCCAGCTCGTTGATAACAATATCCAGGTTATCGGTCCCCATGCCTGTTGACATGACTGTAAGCCTTTTATTGCCGATTGTACCGGTATGAGTCTTTATCTCACGGTTCTGAATAGCGAAATCGATTGTATCGAAATGTTTTGAAATTTCCTTTACACGACCTGGATCGCCAACAACTATAATTGTGTCAGCCAGGTTTTCGGGTTTCAGGTGCAGGTGGTATATACTTCCGTCGGGATTTAAGATAAGTTCTGATTCAGCAATTGGTGCCATAATTAGCGTATGAAAAAGTAAAAAGGTAATTTTGTCAGCAAAAGTAAACAAATCATTAAAGTGATGAATAAAATACTCATACCTATTGATTTTCAGAAACAATCCCTTTTGGCTCTGGAACAATCCTATAACCTGGCCCGTTTGCTTAATGCTGAAATTGTATTGTT
>CAIXAQ010000979.1 GCA_903917425.1 uncultured Bacteroidales bacterium | reverse complement strand
CACCCTACTTAAATGAAGGAAGCAACACATTGGCACTCCAGGTTTTCCGCTGGAGCGATGGCTCCTTCCTCGAATGCCAGGATATGTGGCGCATGAGCGGCATTAACCGCGATGTATTTATTTATGCTAGACCGGAAACGTTTGTCCGTGATTTCTTTGCCAGGGGAAATCTTAAAAATGAGTACAAAAACGGCAACCTGGAGATTGATATCCTGTTCAATAAATTATCAGCAGAGGATGCAAAAAAATACAAGTTGCAGGTTAACCTGTATGAAAAGATCAATACGGCAAAAGCTGTTTCAACCGAGACTGTTTCACTTGACCAAGTTGTAGGGAAAGACAGTCTTCATTACGAAAAATCAATTCCTGGCGTAAAGAAATGGACTGCCGAAACGCCTGATTTATATATTCTTACGCTCACATTGCTCGATCAGGATGGTAAATGCGTGGAGAGCTTAAGCAATCGCATCGGTTTCCGCACCAGTGAAATCAAAAATGGATTACTTCTTGTTAACGGAGTTGCGGTTAAACTGAAAGGCGTAAACCGGCACGAATTCGATCCCATAAAGGGCCACACCATTCCGAAAGAGATGATGCTTTTGGATGTTAAACTTATGAAACAGAATAACATCAATGCCGTCAGGACTTGCCATTACCCTAACGATCCTTACTGGTACGAATTATGCGACGAGTATGGTTTATATGTGATTGATGAAGCCAATATCGAATCGCATGGAATGGGTTACAACCTGGATCGTACACTCGGCAACAACCCGCTTTGGGAAAATGCACATATCGACCGCACACGCCGTATGCTCGAAAGGGATAAAAACCATCCCTCAGTTATCATCTGGTCGCTGGGAAACGAAGCCGGAAACGGGTGTAATTTCCAGGCAACTTACAAATGGATCAAGACACGCGACCTTAGCAGGCCTGTTCAATACGAACGTGCCGGGCTCGAATGGAATACCGATATTTATTGCCCTATGTACGAAAGCGTGCAGGGAATCCTGGATTATGCTTCCAAAAAACAAGAAAGACCTCTTATTCAGTGCGAATATGCGCATGCCATGGGCAACAGCACCGGCAATTTAATTGATTATTGGGATGCCATCGATAACAACGAACAACTTCAGGGTGGTTTCATCTGGGATTGGGTTGACCAGGGTTTGCAGAAATTTGATTCGACAGGGCGAAAATTCTGGGCCTTTGGCGGCGATTATGGTCCGAAGGATGTGCCCAGCGACGGGAATTTTTGCACCAATGGGCTCGTTTTCCCCGACCGTGTTCCTCATCCGGGACTCTCGGAAGTTAAAAAGGTTTATCAATATGTCAAATTCAATGCTATCGATCTGAAGAAACCTAGTTTCCGGATGACGAATAAGTATGCTTTCGCTGATTTGAAAAATACGAACCTGAACTGGGAAATAACTGAAAACGGAATAAGCATATCGCAAGGTACATTTGCGACCGAAAATATTACCCCGGGAAATTCGCGTGATTACAGTGTTTCCTGGAAAGCAACTTCATCAAAACCCGGCAGAATTTACTATCTGAATGTCTACCTGCTTACTTCCGATGACAGGCCCTTACTGGGAAAAGGCCATATTCTTGCTTCCGAACAGTTTGAGCTCCCTTATTCAACAGCGCCTGCTGAAGTAAAAACATCGACACTTCCTGCACTTACAACTTCTGAAACAGAGACTGATATTACCATTAAAGGAAAAACATTTGCCGTACAGTTTAATAAAACCACGGGTATAATTTCGTCATTTACTTATGAGAATCGGGAACTGGTTGAGAAAGGCCCACTTCCTAATTTCAGGCGTGCGCCCCTGGATAATGATGTCGGAAGCAAGATGTTCGTCAAATGTAAACCCTGGTACGATGCCAGCGAAAACAGGATTATAAAATCGGTACTTCTCGACAACTCAAATGTAAAAGCGGTTAAAGTAACTGTGAATTTCGGTTTCCCGGATGCAAACAGTGAACTGACTTCAATTTATACTGTTACCGGTAAAGGCGATATCCTTGTTGAAAATATTCTGAAAGCCGGTAAGGATTTACCCTGGATCCCGCGGCTGGGAGTAAATATGCGTTTAAAAGGTTCCCTCAACCAGGTGGATTGGCTTGGCCGCGGACCTTTCGAAAATTATACTGATCGTAAAACTGCGGCCTTTGTCGGGAAATACCATTCAACAACGGATGAAATGTACACTCCGTATGTTCGCCCACAGGAAAACGGGTACCGCACCGATGTTAAATGGGTTTCAATTAACGACGGGAAAACAGTCGGAATTTACTTTGAAGGATCACCAAACCTGGGATTCAGCGCTCTGCCTTATACCTATGACGACATGAAAGGGTTTGAACAAAAAGGAAAACATGGCAACCTGCTTCAGAAACAGTCTTTTACCGACCTCAACCTGGATTATCTGCAATGCGGTGTTGGTGGTGACGATAGCTGGTGGTCGTGGCCAATGGAGAAATACCTGATCCCGGCAAAGGATTACACATGGTCATACAGGGTAAGACCCTATTTATTAAGTAAAGAAAATCCTGCCAATCTGTGGAAAAATAAGATTTCAGTAAAACAACACTTCAATCAATAAAAATGAAATTAACTGATATTAAAGGGCATTCCGCCACATCCCGCAGCCTGGCATTAAACGACGATGCTTTTGTTACCCGTTTCGAAAAAATTCCGGTAAAAATTTATCCCTCTGCCCAGGCAGGATCTGTTGAAGTAGCTTCCAGGATTATCGAACTCATAAAAGAGCGCCGGAAGTCAGGACAAAATGTGGTTCTTGGCCTTGCTACCGGATCGACTCCACTTATGGTGTACAACGAACTGATACGCAGGCATAAAGCAGATGGTGTTAGTTTTGACAATGTCATCACCTTTAACCTCGATGAGTATTATCCCCTTGAGCACGGCCATCAGCAGAGTTACAATCATTTCATGTGGGACAGGCTTTTTAAGCATATTGATATCAAAACCGAAAATATCCATATTCCTTCCGGGAGCATTGTTCAGGAAGACGTGGCTGATTTTTGCCGCAATTACGAAAAAAAGATTGCTGAATCCGGAGGGATTGATATTCAATTGCTTGGAATTGGACGGACAGGGCATATCGGTTTTAACGAACCGGGTTCGGCATTCAATTCGAAAACCCGCCTGGTAAGCCTCGACCGGCTAACGCGGAATGATGCCGCTGATTCGTTTAACGGCGAAGAACACGTTCCTCATTTTGCCATTACCATGGGTGTTGGAACTATAATTTCGGCAAGAGAAATATTCCTGATGGCCTGGGGCGAAGGGAAAGCAGAAATTCTGGCCAAAGCTGTCGAAGGTCCGGTTACTGAAGTAATTCCTACCAGTTACCTGCAAAATCATACCAATACTACATTTATTATTGATCCGCCTGCGGCAGCGCAACTGGCACGCTATAAAACACCCTGGCGCGTGGGGCAATGCGAATGGACCGACCGTATGATACGTAAAGCCGTGTTATGGCTCTGCACTCAGACAGGAAAACCGCTTTTGAAACTTACCGAACGCGATTACAACGATTATGGATTTACTGATCTGATTACCAGCCAGATATTCAGCAAAATAAACATCAAGGTCTTCAACGATCTACAGCATACCATTACAGGATGGCCGGGGGGCAAACCCAATGTTGACGACTCAACCCGTCCCGAACGGGCATTGCCGTTCCCCAAACGGGTCGCATTATTCAGTCCGCATCCCGACGACGATGTAATTTCGATGGGTGGCACTTTTGCCCGCCTGGTGGAACACGGACACGATGTACATGTTGCCTACCAGACTTCGGGAAGCATTGCAGTCAGTGATGATGACGCCATACGTTACCTCGATTTTGTGCGCAATTACGAGAAGATTTACAATATTGAAGATCCGAAAGCCGAATCCCTTTATAAGAACTCCTCCGATTTTTACAGGAACAAGAAAAAAGGCAGCATCGAACCGTCCGAATTATTGGCAGTAAAAGCAGCTATCCGTCGCGGTGAAGCAACCGCTTCGTGCCGCTATATCGGGCTTCCCGAAAAAAACGTTCATTTCCTCGACCTTCCGTTTTACGAAACAGGAACCGTTAAAAAAGCACCTCAGAGCGAAGCAGATATACAAATCACCGTGGATTTCCTGTGCTCGCTGATGCCACACCAGATATACGCGGCAGGCGACCTGAGCGATCCGCATGGCACCCACCGCGTATGCATCGATATTATTATCGAAGCCCTCGAACGCATTAAAAACGAGGAATGGATGAAAGATTGCCGGGTCTGGCTTTACCGCGGCGCCTGGCAGGAATGGGACATCGAAATGGTAGATATGGCCGTCCCGCTCAGTCCGGAAGAAGTGGTGATAAAACGGAATGCCATTTTCAGGCATCAATCGCAAAAAGACGGAGCCATGTTTATGGGCGCCGATAAACGCGAATTCTGGCAACGTGCCGAAGAACGCAATAAGAATACCGCCCGGTTGTACGACAAACTTGGAATGGCTGAATATGAAGCTATTGAAGTGTTTGTGAGGTATGAGGTGGAATAATGAGATAATTTGAAAATGCGGGAATTTGAAAATTTGAAAAT
>CAIXAQ010000978.1 GCA_903917425.1 uncultured Bacteroidales bacterium | reverse complement strand
GCCTCTCCCGACAGAATATTTGAGGTTTGCAATTTATTACAGAAAACTTTCGGCGACATCCGGTTCCGCATACACCTGCATATATTACCTGGTGAGGGCCACCCGAAAATTGACGCTGCTGTGAGTGCCGGAATACGCTATTTTGAAAGTGCGATTGGCGGTGCCGGTGGCTGCCCCATGACCGGCTACAAAATGGTAAGCAACCTGAACACTGCTGACCTGCTAACCTATTGTAATATAAATGGTTATGACACATCAATTGATCCTGGTTTTTTTACATTGGCTGTTGCGATGGCAGGTAAAATATTCTCAAAACCGACAAAATAATTATCCTGAAAACAAAATATTTTTTTCAGTGGTATAATTCAATAAATTTGTTGTAATTTCATATGCAAAATTGAGACTATGAATAAAGTTGTGAAAAATGCCTCGGAAGCCATTGCAGGGGTTAAAGATGGAATGACACTGATGGTAGGTGGCTTCGGGCTCTGCGGAATTCCTGAAAATGCGATCACCGCTTTATCGGAAAGCGGTGTCAGGAATTTGACCTGTATTTCGAATAATGCAGGAATTGACAATTTTGGTCTTGGCATTTTGCTTCAAAACAAGCAGATTCACAAAATGATTTCATCATACGTGGGCGAAAACTCCGAGTTCGAACGCCAGCTGCTCTCCGGGGAACTCGAAGTAGAATTGATCCCTCAAGGCACGCTGGCTGAGCGTTGCCGGGCCGGTGGTGCCGGGATTCCCGCATTTTTTGTTCCCGCCGGGGTAGGCACCGAAGTAGCCGAAGGGAAAGAGATCCGTGTTTTCGGGGACAAGCCGCATGTACTTGAGGCGTCACTCAGTGCCGATTTTGCCTTTGTCAAAGCCTGGAAAGGAGACACTCTGGGCAATTTGATTTACAAACAAACAGCCAATAATTTTAATCATCCTATGGCGATGGCCGGCAAAATTACCGTTGCCGAGGTGGAAGAGCTTGTCGAGGCCGGTACTCTCGATCCAAATTTCATCCATACACCGGGAATTTTTGTACAACGCATTTTCCAGGGAACGAATTACGAAAAACGTATTGAAAGGATCACTGTCAGAGAATAATTTCGGATGTTTGATGTCGGAAGTACAATGTCAGATTTTGATCTTTGAACCTTGAACACGAAGCATTTGAACCTTGAACCATTTTCCATTTACCATTAACCCATTTTATCCAAATGCCATTAACAAAAGAACAAATAGCTCAGCGAATTGCACGGGAACTACACGATGGATATTACGTTAATCTAGGAATTGGAATTCCTACTTTGGTTGCCAATTATATCCCGGAAGGAATGCAGGTAATTCTTCAGTCCGAAAACGGGATTCTTGGAATGGGGCCTTTCCCCTTGCCGGAAGAAGTTGATGCCGACCTTATAAATGCCGGGAAACAAACGGTTACAGTGTTGCCGGGGGCGGCGTATTTCGATTCGTCAATGAGTTTTGCCATGATACGGGGCGGTCATGTGGACTTAACCGTGTTGGGAGCCTTCGAAGTGACTGAAAATGGCGATATTGCCAGTTGGAAAATACCCGGTAAAATGGTAAAAGGCATGGGTGGCGCCATGGACCTGGTAGCTTCGGCACGCAACATAATTGTTGCCATGCAGCATTGCAGCAAAGATGGCGAATCCAAACTATTGAAGCAATGCACCTTACCACTTACCGGAATAAAATGTGTAAAGCGAATTGTATCTGACCTTGCCGTGATTGATGTAACCGATGCAGGTTTCAAACTGGTAGAAAGAGCACCGGGAATAAGTGTGGCAGAGATAGTTAAAGCTACAGCAGCTCCACTTATTGTGGAAGGCGAAATTCCGGAAATGGTTTTTTAACTTTAGATTTACTATTTTTGTTTTACCAAAATTCAAGTTGCAGAACATGTTGCTCAGGTTACCATTGAATTCAATTCTTCTATTAATTAATACTGCTTTCAGATCTGTTTGTATAATCCGGTAAACACTCACTCCATGAATTATCCTAAAAAAGTAACCATAGGCGATATTACAGTTCGTGATGGTTTCCAGCACGAAGAAAAATTTATTCCTACGGCCGCTAAACTCTGGCTGGCAGAACAATTGATATTGGCCGGTTTCAGGCATGTGGAGGTTACCAACCTGGGAAACCCCTCGGGGATGCCGCAGTTTAAAGATGCCGATGAACTGTTAAAAAAAATCAGGTCGAGCAAAACCGTGGCTCATTTGTTGCCTGGCGTGAGCCTCACCGCTGTAACAATCCGCGAAAAAGCCATAGAGCGGGCTATACAGGCATATAAGGAAGGCTGGGGACCCGATCGTATTTTACTCATGGTTTCCACCAGCGAATCGCACCACTCCAAAAACTCCGGCTTGTCGCTGGCCGAGTATTGGCGGATGGCCGAAAAATATATTCCTTTGGCCAGGGAGGCGGGGTTAAAAGTGAACGGCACTGTCAGTACCATTTGGGGATGCCCAATCGAAGGACCTACCAGGCTCGAAAAAGCAGTTGAATTTGCGCAACGTTGGTTCGATATTGGTGCGAACGATGTGGAACATGCCGATCACGATGGCTCAGCTTCACCCGACAGGGTTTATCGCTATTATTCCATGTTGATGGACAAAATTGCTCGTCCGGAAAAACAAATTGTGCATTTTCACTCAACCCGTGGGTGGGGATTGGCCAATGTACTTGCCGCTTTACAGGCAGGAATGACTAATTACGAATCGACTATGGGTGGAATCGGAGGTCAGCCTGCCAATTTTGTGGACGGAGTTCCGGTTGCCGGTACTGGTGCATATTACTATGCTGACCCCATGCTTACCGGGCTTATCCAGACTGAAGACCTTGTAGTCATGATGGATGAAATGGGGATTGAAACTAACCTTGATGTGGATAAAGTATTGCAAATCGGGGCGCAGGTCGAACGTATTGTTGGCAGGCGTCTTCGTTCAGAATGT
>CAIXAQ010000977.1 GCA_903917425.1 uncultured Bacteroidales bacterium | reverse complement strand
TACACCGGAAGTACTTTCAACTTTGGAAACAAAGAACATTAAAACGGCTGCGGTTACTTTGCATGTAGGTGCAGGCACTTTTAAACCGGTAAGCACCGAGACCATTGGCGATCACCACATGCATCCGGAGCAGGTGATCGTGAAGATCGAACTGCTTAAAGAAATACTTACCTTTAAGAATAAACATATCACACTTGTTGGCACTACCACCGTCCGTACCCTCGAAAGCGTTTACTGGCAAGGTGTAAAATGGCTGCTAAAACCGGCCGAAACACCGTTTATGCTTATTGAACAATGGGATCCGTACCAATACGCCTCCAATACACCTGTTTTGGCTGAAGCCGCGCTGCAATGTGTGATTGATACGCTCGAAAAATTCCATCTCACCGAATTGCACGGGGAAACATCGCTTATGATTGCTCCCGGTTATACCTATCAGATCCCTGATGCTGTTATCACCAATTTTCATCAACCGCAAAGCACATTGCTGCTTCTAGTTTCTGCCTTTATTGGCGAAGGGTGGAAAAATGCCTATGGTTACGCGATTAAAAACAACTTCCGCTTCCTGAGTTATGGCGATAGCTGCCTGTTTTTTAAACATATACAGGCATGAGAACAAATGTGACAGGGATTATTTTAGCCGGGGGGAAAAGTTCCCGTATGGGCACCGACAAAGGTTTATTGCAACTTTGCGGAAAGCATATTGTTGGATATGCAATAGAAGCTCTGTCGGGAATCTGCAACAGGATAATTATCAGTTCCACTTCAGATGCCTATCAATCTCTTGGTTATGAGGTTATTGCCGATGAAATTCCGGGAATCGGACCTATGGGTGGAGTATATTCAGCATTGAAGGAAAGTAAGACGGAGAAAAACCTTATACTTTCCTGCGATTTGCCATTTGTTACTAAGGAATTACTCGAACACATCCTTTCACATGGAGAAGGATACCAGGTAGCAGTTCCCTGGCAGGGTAACCAGCATTATGAGCCGCTTTGCGGGTTTTATGACCTGTCAATACTCGATAAATTAGGTGAATTTATACGGGAAGGGAATTACAAACTTCCTGATTTATTCGATGAAATAAGCATTAACAAATTGATTATCAATGATAGGTTAAGTTTTTATCATGAAAATCTTTTTCTGAATGTAAACTCGAAACACGATCTGCAAATGGCTGAAAAACTGATCAAAAGCGGGGGGAAATACGGCTGCCACGGATAAATCGGCTTATTAATAAATTCGCTTTCCCTTTTTCAGCCTCACATCCTTCCGTTGGTCGTACCTTTGCAATCAATTATAATTCAGTACCGCTCACTGCGGGAAACTTAAATCTCATAAATCATATCTTATATCTCATAATTCATAACTAACAAAAATGGCCAAATCAAAAAACATAGCCCTTGTGGCACACGATAATTGCAAGAAAGACATGGTGGAATGGGTTCAATGGAACTGGGAAATATTGAAAGACCACAAACTTATATGCACCGGCACTACCGGGCGAATGGTAGCCGAAGCACTTGCCTCGCGCATGGACGAAGATAAGTTGGACGATATCCGAATCACTAAGCTGAAATCAGGCCCGTTCGGAGGCGACCAACAATTGGGGGCCATGATTGCCGAAGGCAAAATCGATGTTTTGATTTTTTTCTGGGATCCCATGGAACCACATCCTCACGAAGTGGATGTCAAGGCGCTTGAGCGCATTTCGGTATTATACAATATCCCAGTCGCATGCAACCGCTCTACTGCTGATTTTATCATTTCGTCTAAATTGTTCAAAACTGATTATGAGATAATTATGCCTGATTATTCATGGTATATAAACAGGAAAATCTCACTTTAAAAAGGTTTTTGAGGTTAGGGATTGGGTTTTAGGCGTAACATCCAACTTCTAACATCCAACATCCGACATCAACTTTCTTCCTATCTTTACGCTTCCAATACCTTAATCGTGGAAAAACTCTTTCTGTTAGACGGCATGGCCCTGATTTATCGCGCCTTTTTTGCCATGCAACGTACACCGCGCTATAACTCCAGGGGGCTCAACACCTCTGCTATCATGGGTTTTGCCAATACCTTGTACGAATTGCTGAAAAACGAAAAACCTTCGCACATAGGCGTTGCCTTCGACACCCAGGCACCCACGGCCCGTCACGATAACTTTGTTCAATACAAAGCCAACCGGCAGGCTATGCCCGAGGACCTGGCAGCTTCCATTCCATATATTAAAGAACTCATCAGGGCTTTTAATATTCCCACACTTTACGTGGATGGATACGAGGCCGACGATGTGATAGGTACACTCGCCAAAGAAGCTGAGCAGGCCGGTTTCCTGGTTTATATGGTTACACCGGATAAGGATTTCGGGCAATTGGTTAGTGAAAATATTTTCATGTATAAACCCGCTAAGGCAGGTGAAAAACCTGTAATAATGGGTGTGCCTGAGGTGTGTGAGAAATTCGGGATCAAAAATCCGCTCCAGGTGATTGATTTCCTGGGACTTATGGGCGATGCTTCTGATAATATTCCCGGCATTCCCGGCGTAGGCGAAGTAACAGCCCGTAAATTACTTGCTGAATACGGTTCTGTGGAGGGAGTACTCGAAAATGCAAAATACATTAAAAACGAAATTTTACGGCATAAGGTGGAAAATGGCCGCGAATCAGCCATAATCTCGAAACAATTAGCTACTATCATTCTTAATGTTCCCATCGAATTCAATGAAACGCACTTACATCTTGACCCGCCGGATGTGGAACGGCTCAGGACTTTACTGGATGAGCTGGAATTCCGCGCCTTCGCCCAACGCGTTTTTACCGATTTATCCTTAAATCCAGGTGGAATCCAAACCTCTGTTTCGACAAAACCTTCCAATTCCAAAACAACTGCATCTAACGGGCAGGGTGACTTGTTCAGCCTGGCTGAAGTGCCTTTTGAGCCTATTGAAAGTACGCTTAAAAATATCAGCAACACCGTACACGAATACCGTGCAGCAAATAACGAAACTACACTTGC
>CAIXAQ010000976.1 GCA_903917425.1 uncultured Bacteroidales bacterium | reverse complement strand
TTCAAAAAGTAAGGCCTGGCAGTCAGATGCAAATAAACTAGCCAATGAACTTAATCAGTCCTGGTGGAAAAAAGAATAAGACCAGATTAATACAATGAGGATATGCAAAAGACCTATAAAATATTGATACACAAAGAACCTGAAGGTTCTTATACTGTTTCGGTTCCGGCCTTGCCAGGCTGTATGACTTATGGTGATACAGTTGAACACGCAATACAAATGGCACAGGAAGCTATTGAGCTGTATATAGAAGACCTTCATGAACGCGGCGAAGAAATTCCCGATGATAGTGATACTTTGGAATATTCTTTAAACGTGCAGACAGCATGAATTATTCAGTCCGGAACTTAATCCGGTTATTGGAACAGAAAGGCTTTTATTTTAAACGTGCCAACGGAAGCCACCATCTATATTACAACGCTGAAAGCACTAACACTTTGATAGTCCCTGTTCATGGCAATAAAGACCTTTCCAAAGGCCTTTTCTTCGCACTCCTGAAACAAGCTGGTATTGATAAAACTGAAGTATAGAAGGATTTTGATTGTGTATCAGATTCCATGGATGTTTGCCGGCACGCAAACAAAAAATTAGATGTCGCGGCAACCGGGATTTTTTTATAGAACCACGCTAAAGGATTCGCGCTGCTGCGAGGGCTGGTTTTTAGGTTGAAATATCCGTGTCATCTAAAACAAGCCGTGTAAATTCGCCTGCACTCCTTCGATAATACGTCCCAAGTCCTCCTGGTTTTCCTGGAAATTGATATGATCGACATTGAAAATCAGGAGCTTTCCTGAAGTATACCCGTTTATCCAGTCTTCATACCGCTCATTCAGGCTTTTGAGGTAATCAAGGCGGATTGAAGCTTCGTAATCGCGGCCGCGTTTCTGAATATTCCTTACAAGGGTAGGCACGTCGGCGCGCAGGTATATAAGCAGATCGGGAGGTTGTATGAAAGTTGACATAAGCTCAAACAGCGACTGATAATTATCGAAATCGCGGGTTGTCATCAAATTCATGGTGTGAAGGTTGGGTGCGAAAATATTGGCATCTTCGTAAATAGTGCGATCCTGAACCACGTTTTTGCCGCTGTTCCTTATTTCGACTATTTGCCGGAAGCGGCTGTTCAGAAAATAAATCTGTAAATTAAACGACCAGCGTTGCATATCTTCGTAAAAACTTGGAAGATAAGGATTGGTATCCACGTCTTCGTAATGCGGTTGCCAGCCAAAGTGCTTTGCCAGCAGCCCTGAAAGTGTTGTTTTGCCGGATCCTATATTCCCTGCGATTGCTATATGCATGCCCATAATTTTACTTGTTTTTCGGTCAGCTAATTTATTAAGAATCTTGTTTAGGTAATAATTCTTTTGCGTATTGTTGATAACTCATTAATCCAACGATTTGAACCGGAGTTTAGTTAACCACCCGGGACCGGAATGTACAGTGACCCATGTAGGTAGTTTTTTAAATATGATTATTAATGTCCCTGATTATTGGCGTAATTTTTTTTCAAAACACAAGCAGTACAAAAGTTAATATTTTTTTCTCCGTGTATCTCAGTGTTCTCAGTGCCTCCGTGGTTTTCTTTTCAAGAGTCACTAAAGCCTATTCTAAATATATTTTTCGCTCATCGCCAGTATTTCTTCCACATATTTCCTTTCGTTCGATAAGCGTGGCACTTTACTTTGTCCGCCCAATTTCCCCCGTTCGCGAAACCATTCGTAAAATGTACCTTTTTCAACTTGCCTGACTACAGGCAGAAGCAGCATCAGGTTATGGTATCGCTTGGCTTCGTAATCCGAATTAAGAGATTTCAGTGCATTGTCGAGTACTTCACTGAAATATTCCAGGTTTTCGGGGGCTTTTTCAAATTCGATCGCCCATTCGTGCGCTGCTTTTTCTGTATCTTTCAAAAAAATGGGTGCAGCAGTGTATTCGGTAATGATGGCGCTGGTTTTTTCGCAGGCTGTTGCAAGGGCTTTTTCAGCATTATCGATGATCAACTCTTCGCCAAATGCATTTATAAAACTTCGGGTCCGGCCGGTAATTTTAATTCTGTATGGGTCAGTGGAAGTAAACATAACGGTATCACCAATCATGTAACGCCATAAGCCTGCATTTGTGCTTATCACCAAGGCGTAGTTAATATTGGATTCGACCTGCCACAGCGGAATTGTTAAAGGTGCTTCCTTGTCGATCTCTGTCATCGGCATGAATTCGTAAAAAATTCCGTAATCGAGCATTAGAAGCATATCGTTGCTATCGGGCCTGTCCTGAATGCCAAAAAATCCTTCACTGGCATTATACGTTTCAAGGTATTTCATTTCGGGGGGGCAAATCTTCTTAAACTGTTCCCGGTAGGGGGTAAAACTAACTCCGCCGTGTATAAACAATTCGAGATTGGGCCAGACTTCCTTTAGGTTTTTGGCACCGGTAATTTCGAGGATTTTATTCAAAAGTACCAGGGTCCACGAGGGAACACCCGTAATGTTTGTCACGTCTTCGTCCTTGGTGATCATGGCCATACGATACAACTTTTCTTCCCATTCATCCATTAGCGCAACGCTCATATCGGGTGTACGGATAAGCTGAATCCAGAAAGGCAGGTTCTCCATAAGTATCGCTGAAACATCGCCATGGTATGTGTCGGCCATTTCATTATCCAGGCGGAAACTTCCACCCAGACCCAAAACTTTGCCGCTGAAAATATTCGAAGATGGATTGTTGTTGCAATAGATTGAAAGCAGGTCTTTGCCTCCTTTCATATGACATTCTTCAAGAGCCTCGGCTGTGACAGGGATAAACTTACTTTTATCACCGGTTGTACCGGAACTTTTGGCAAACCACTTAACCTCGGTAGGCCACAGAATGTTGTTTTCGCCCAGTCGCAGCCTGTCGATATAAGGCTTCAATGAATTGTAATCATTTAAAGGCACCCGGCGGCGATATTCTTCGAACGAGTCAATGGATTCATAATCATATTTCAATCCCCATTCTGTATTTTTTGCAGTGTTCAACAGGTTATCAAACCATTCTTCCTGCACTTCATGGGGGTATTTCATAAATAGCTCGATCTGGTGCATGCGTTTTCGTATAAACCACGATATCACTGAATTAAATAAAGTCATGAGGGTAACAGGTATTTAAGGTTCGATTTTTCAAAATTACGGAAAATTTGCCAGCATCCCGGGTTTTGTGATATCGAATTATCCACATATAAAAGAACCGCAAAAAAGCCATATCTGAGTCCAATTATAATTAATAGTTACATATTGCATTGATTTTTCGAGGATAGATTCTGTTTAATCCCTGAATATACTACTTTTATTCCAAATTATTTAAAAATGGAGAAACGCACTGCCCTTATTGCCGGAGCAACCGGTTTGGTTGGAAACAGTTTGCTCAGGCAGTTGCTTGCTGACGATTTAT
The DNA here is from genome assembly GCA_903917425.1 of uncultured Bacteroidales bacterium. Classification (GTDB taxonomy): domain Bacteria; phylum Bacteroidota; class Bacteroidia; order Bacteroidales; family UBA4417; genus UBA4417. The sequence goes on along the minus strand of CAIXAQ010000976.1, from coordinate 2,655 downwards.
ACAGTAAAATCCTGATAGTTTCACGAAGATCAATCAGTATTTCCCATCCCAAACTGATTCAGCAACAGATTGATTTTAACGAAATTGAATTATTCAAACCGGGTTTGCATGTGGATGATGTATTCTGTGCCCTCGGAACCACCATTAAAACTGCCGGTTCAAAAGATGCTTTTTTTAAGGTTGATTACACGTATGTATTACTACTTGGAACCTGGGCTGCTGCCAATGGTGCTGGGAAATTTCTGATTGTGAGTGCGATGGGCGCCAACGCTAAATCCGGTATTTTTTATAACCAGGTGAAAGGTGAAATGGAACTTGCTGTCAGCCTGTTAAAAATACCGCAAATCCAAATTTTCAGGCCATCGCTTCTGATGGGAAACCGCACTGAAAATCGAAATGGTGAAAAATTCGCACAGGCAGCCATGAGAACTCTTGGTTTTTTGTTCATAGGCCCATTACTGAAATACAAAGGAATTCACGCAGATGTGGTAGCCAGGGCAATGATTGCTGCTGCAAAAGAAGATAGTAAGGGTGTAGTTGTTAACGAATCGGAAGAAATGCAGAGTTATAAGATATGAGTTATAAGATATGAGTTATAAGATATGAGTTATAAGTTATAAGATAAGAGTTATAAGATATGAGATGTGAGTTATGTGATTTGAGTTATGTGATATGAGTTATGTGATACGAGAGATGATATATAAGTTATAAACTTGTTGGTGAGAGAGTTACAATCTGACGAACACTGGGTGAAGTTGAATTGTGGGTCGTAAGTTTTTATAATCATTCTGGAACAAAATAAAATTATTTATATATTTGCATAAACTTTTCCTTTCTTCATACTAAAAATACTGCTTGATATGAAATACCTTAAGTCATTCAGGGCGAATAACATTTCAGATTTGGATGAAACTGAAATCAGGGAGAAAGAATTTATTCATCAGATGACTGAGTTCGACGATTCCGGTCACCCGGTCGAGGTAATTACATACAACCCTGACGGAACGATAGAGCACAAATACAAATACCAGTATAGTGCTGATGGAAAAGTACTGGATGAATTATTGCTTGAAGCCGATGATGAAGTGACTGAGCACCGCAGCATGGTTTATGATGCTGAGGGTAAATTAGTTAAAGAGTATATCCACTACCTCGACGAAACGGCGGATGAGCTTATATTTACCTATGACCCGGAAGGCCGGCTTTTAAGCAGAAGAAGCATTGACAGCGATGGCGAAACCGGCAATTACCTGGTAAACGTGTACGACGGTTCTAAGTTAGTTTCTGAATCTGAATATGATATTGCCGGTGAGATTATTACCCAGCGTAAGATTATTTACAATGAGGAAGGTCAGATCACGGAGGAAGTTTTCAGAACACCGGAAGAAAACTACCATATTCTGTACAGTAATGATGAAAAAGGAAATGTCTCGGTTCAACGTCGATACAACGAGGACAAACACCTGACCGGACGCAATACATATACTTACAATACCGAAGGCCGCTTATCCGAATCGATGGAAGAAACTTCGTCGGGGATTGAAATTACCTATATTGTTTATGATGATGCCGGCAATCTGGTATCGCAGGAAGAAAAAACGGAAGAAGGTGAATTATTGAGCAGTTTTACACGAACATACGACAGTTCAAACCGGCTACTGAGCACTTCCGTTTTCTCCGACAAGCCCGGTCAGCAAGTTGCGCAGCATTATCGTGTGCGCTTGCAGTACGAATAGAAAGAAAATTCCGGGAGATAGATTTTTCCTGTTTTATTCAGGTTCTTTACTCCTACGAAGGGGCGTAGGGCGAAACGGAGAAGGGCGAAAAGCTGACAGTTGTTCGTTCGTTTTATGGCTACGTCAACATTGTAAACCAATTTTCTAAATGCCAAAAATAAAGCCCCAAATTCCAGGAAGAATACCAATGTGTGCTTTGGTTCCTGCAATTTGAGGCTTAGTATTCTGCCTTTTTATTTTATCAATTTCAACCCGCTGAGTGCCGAACTATCATTAGGGCGCAAGATCAGGGCCTGGTTAAAAAGCACTTTGGCATCGGCCGATTTGCCTGTATTCAGTTTCGACCAGGCTAACATAATCACCGAATCGTAATCTAATGGGTAAAGATTCACTGATTTTTCGAAAAGTTTTACAGCATTCGCATAATCCTTTCGGTTATAGTATATTACACCTAACCAGTAATTTGCAACTGTATTTTGTGGGTCAATCTTAAGTATTTCGACATAATGTGCTTTCACTTTATCCCAGCTTTCGAGTGCACTCAGTGGTTTAACACAGCCAAAACGAGCTTCGATCGCATAAGGCTTTAGAGCTATTGATTTATCGTAATAACTGATCGACTCCGTGTATTGCTTTGCCAGGTAGCAAAGCCATCCTAAACGAGTGTTAACAGTATAATCATCAGCTTTATAAACAGCCTTTAATTCCTTGATGGCCGAGATATAGTTGCCTGCTTGTTCGTATTCATAGCTTGTGACAAATGCAGCTTGAAGAGCTGCGGGATTCTGGGCAAAAATGTTATTTAATAAAAGAGCAAATGTTGCGAGCAATAAAATTCTTTTTAGCATTTTCATATTATTTTCGTTATTTAGTTAAGATTTATATGCTGATTTTTGTTACATTCTGTTAACTGTTATTC
>CAIXAQ010000975.1 GCA_903917425.1 uncultured Bacteroidales bacterium | reverse complement strand
GATTGAAGTGAAGGATTTTTTTTCGTACGTTGCTGTAAAACGCACTAAGATCAGGGAATTACTGAGGACAGTGCGTGATGAGAAAATTAAAAACAAAAAAACAGCAATCGAGGAATGTGATTGATAATCAGCAGATTGTCTCAATTAACATACTCGTTCAAATCCGACATAAGAATTCTATCCAGTTCCTGTAAATTCTGTTTCCTGGTTTCGCAGAACAGAAATCCAAAAAGCGGAAATTTACTATAATCGGCTTTTCGCAGCTCAAGTGGTTTTTCGAAATCGGAAAGAAGTTTTTCGTAATCAAACTTTTGCACATCTTTTCCTTCGATTCCGGTACTGTTGTTTAAAACAATATTACTAAACACGGCTCCATCCTTTTCTTTTAAAATATCGCTCCAATCAGGTTCGTTTTGCTGAAACAAATATTCGTAAAGGTTTATTCCGAAAGCATGCCAGGCCAGGTCGGGTGTAGAGCACCAGCCTCCGAAGCGTAGTGGATTTACCTCAATAGGTGCTACAATGCCATTTTCATTGATACGTACCTCAACATGTGCCGGGAAATTCCGGAGACCGGCTCTTTTCCCGATCTCAAAAAGAAATTCAGTTACCGGATCAATATAATTTTCAATAATTTCTTTAGAAGTGGTGTAAACCCTGTCGTTCACATCGGTACCAGACGAAAAAATATGCTTCATAATATTCAATACAACCGGCTTTCCATCATTGTTAAAATAGCAGTCTATCGCGAACTCATCCCCATAAATACATTCTTCGATAATAAATTCACCGGTATGCAAAACTTCGGGCGGATAAAGATCTTTTATCAGGTCTATTTCGGCTTTGATGGCATTTACAGTCATCTCCCATTCATCAGTCGATTCGACTTTATACACTCCCAGGCTAAAAAACCCGATGGCAGGTTTTACGATAAAAGGACGCGGGAACGCTTCAATATCAAGGCTTTCCAGATCATCTACGGCAACTGCCCGGTAAAAGTAATCGGGAAACAGGTCACTTAGCAAATCGCGAAAGAGGACCTTATTTTTAAACAATTTGATTTTCCCTGGCAGATCAGTATGCTTCAGATTATGTTCAATCCAACTGATCGAATTCTCGGAATTGGTGTAAAGCAGGCAGTTATCATTTCCATCGAAACTGTTGATTGCTTCATCGGCAGAAAGCAGCAACAGGTTCCGGTCGGGAGCAAATTCAGAAACAGCTTCATTATTGATAACAGGAATTCTGTTTCGCTCGAGTGTATTAAGCAGAAATTCAGAGATGTAAGGTTTATCAAGTAAAATCATTCGTAAGTTTTTGTAGCTAAATATATCAAGGATTGGGCAGTATCGCAAGGTGATTTACTTCGCTGCCCTTTTCTCCAGGTCCTCTCTTCTCAAAGTTATAAGGTGGCCTAAAGGTTTACCATTACGATAACTTATAACACGCAAGGTGATCGGACCAGCCGGAAGTTGAACTGCATGTGTATATTTTGAAGTGAAAGCATCGGGCATCGCATCATCAATGGTATAATACAGGTCGAGATCGGGGGCTTCGGATTCCATAGTCAGTAACAATTTGCCTTCTTTCAGACTTGTTTTGATAATCGGATCGTAAATAGCTTTCGAGTAGTTGATTTCTGCCATGTCCGAACGTTCAAAATTAGATTCGACCCTTCGTATAAAATTGTCCCAGTTTTTACTCTCTTTCGGCGACCAGTAAACTTCGGATAATGCCCAGGCGCGCGGGAAAGTCATATATTGGGCATAACGAAGCGTCGGGACCTGCTCGGTCCAGAGATTGCCCTGACCGCCCAAAATATATTTTGCATCCACGCCTTCAGGAACCGGTTCGAAACTATAGCATTTGCTTAACCGTAAACTGGCATAAATCGGCGGATCAACAGTTCGTTCGCCCTGCACATAATCGAGGTAAGCAAATGTTGTTGGCGACATAACTACATCATGACCCATTTTTGCCGCCTCAATTCCACCTTTTACACCACGCCAGCTCATTACAGTAGCTTCAGGTGAAATCCCTCCATCCAGAATCTCGTCCCAGCCTATGAGTTTTTTACCATTTTTTTTGAGAATAGCTTCTACCCTATTCATAAAATATCCCTGTAAGTCTTCTACATGCCTGATTCCCAGTTTTTTCATCAACGCCTGGCAGTCTTCATTTTCTGCCCAATACCCTTTGTAACATTCATCTCCGCCAACATGGATATATTGCCCCGGGAATAATGCAGCAACTTCTGTAAAAACCTTATCCAGAAACACATACACATTTTCATCCGATGGGTTCAAGGCATTTTCAACATTCATTTTATAAGTACCGTTACCATACCATTCCGAAAATTTACACCCGGGACTAACCCTGGTAGAAGTATCTTTTTTACAACTCAGTTCAGGATATGCTGCTATTGCTGCCATGCTGTGCCCGGGAATATCTATCTCAGGCACGATAGTTATATTTCGTTCTGCGGCGAACTTGACCACATCACGAATATCCTCCTGTGTATAAAAGCCACCTTCGGTAGCATCTTCCCCTGGTTTCGGGAAATCGCGATCGCCAAAGTGACCGTAACGCTGCACGCGCCAGGCTCCGGTTTCCGTTAGTTTTGGCAACGACCTGATCTGGATTCTCCAGCCCTCGTCATCCGTTAAATGCCAATGAAAAGTATTGAATTTCAGACGAGCCATTTCATCTATATACTTCATCACATCTTCTTTTGTAAAGAAATGCCTGCTTACATCAAGCATTAATCCACGCCATGCAAAACGCGGGAAATCAGTAATTTTAACGGCAGGAATTACCCAATTCATTTTGACCACTTCTTTACTTTCAATTTCCTTAGGGAGAAGCTGGATCAAAGTCTGCATGCCATAAAATAACCCTGCGGGTTGGTTGGCGGTGATTACAATGCTTTTAGAGGTCGAAACAAGCGTATAACCTTCTTTGCCCAGTTTTGCATCAGAATTTTGATTCAGAACAAATTGAATTGTGCCCTTATTGCCGGCAATTGCTTTAATCTTGAATCCGGTCGGAATATTAATTTTATTCACCAGCATTTCAGCAATAGCCTGAATTTCAGGCTTATTAAAACTCACCTTGGCTGATTTGGTTAAAGTAAAAGTGCCATTATTCTGCTGTATTTCAGCAGGTTGAGGAATGAGGTTGAGTGCGGTTTCCTGCGCCTGTATCGAAGTAGAGATCATAAGGAGTAAAAGATAAAGAACGTGTTTCATAAATTGTTGGTTGATTTAAATTTTTATTGCGGAATTTCTGAACTTTTTTCTTATTATAAATTTGATTTTGTGTTAGTTATGTATTTTCTATCCATCTTTTTTGAGTCGTTTTTCAAAACCTTTTGTAAAATATGTTTTCATGCTTCCGTCGGGTGCAGTATAAATAAAATAAACCTCAAGTTCAGGATGTTTTTGCAGGAACTCCTTTCCTTTTTCGACCCCCATCACCATAAAAGCAGTGGCATAAGCATCGGCCGTCATGCAATCCCCGGCAAGTACCGAAACACTTAGCAGTGTGTGCTTTACAGGATACCCATTGGATGGATCGATAGTATGCGAGTAGCGGATTCCATTTTCCTCATAAAACCTGCGGTAGCTTCCTGATGTAGAAATAGCCATATCCCGGAGCGAAACAACAGCCTGAACGCTGCGTTCGTCATCAGCATTTTTGGTTGGCGTTTCGATGGCAACGCTCCACTTTTCACCACCGGGTTTGGTGCGACGTGCGAGTACTTCACCACCAATATCAACCAGATACGACTTAATTCCTTTTGAATCAAGAAAGGCAGCCACTACATCAACAGCATATCCCTGGGCAATAGCATTAAAATCGATACGAATCCCGGGATACTTTTTGACCAGCTTTCCATTTTCGAGTTTAACTTTCTGATACCCTACCAAAGGTAAAAGGCTGTCAACAACACGTTGATCCATTTTTAACCGATTCGACAACCCAAATCCCCAGGCAGAAACAAATGGTCCGACAGTGATATCAAAAGCGCCCAAGGTTTTTTCGGAAACTTCCATTGCCTTTTGAAAAATAATTTTGAACATTTCATCGGCTCTGACGGATGTATCGTTTTCGTTCATTCGCGAAATGATCGAATTTGGTTTATAAGTGGAAGCGGTAGAATCGAACCTATGTAATAACGAATCGAT
>CAIXAQ010000974.1 GCA_903917425.1 uncultured Bacteroidales bacterium | reverse complement strand
GTCTTAAGGCAATCTGATGGTGCATGGATTGATACATATGGTTCTTTCAAAGTAAGTACATTTGATGGTTCAATGAAATTTCCACTTTGGTATGGATATCCATTTCCTATTGCACTTAGTGCAGTCGAAGAAGAAACACGGGAGTTTTTAGGAGGGCAATTAATAGATAATTCCTGCATCGGAGGGAATTATGATCTTTTCTTAACACCCGGTTCAGGCCCTGCTCTTGAAAACTCTACTCTGCTGCATGTTACCGTCAGTGGGAAATGTGGTTCAATTACTGTAAAACCATCTTTGGGCTTTTATTATAGACGTATTAGCCCAACAGTAGGCGGATGGATACATGCTTATATGGTCAATGGAGAGGCGATTGAGAGTGTTTCTCCTAATTCATTTTACGAAGGTTATGCCTATTTTAACGGTCAAACCAGGTTCTATTCAGTCCATGTGTTTGAACCTGACCACTCATATTACCAGGTTATTGATGTGGATTTACCAGCGGAATTCTGCAAATAATTATTCAGTAATTACCCAATACAGTTCCTGCAAATCAATTGGTTGATTTAAATTTCATGTAATAAGGAAAAGGTCGTTGTAGTAATTGAGAATTCAAACTTCCCTTACAAATAATCCGCCTTTTCCCCTCCCATATTTAAGAATGGCTTTATAGCCCTGTCGTAAATTCCGTGCACATAGGCAATGGCCATTCCATAATTGGTAACAGGGATACCTGCGTCAATAGCTGGTTTCAGGCGGTTTACCAACTGACGGCGGGTTATCATGCATCCCCCGCATTGCACCAGCAACGCATAATCATGAATATCACGCGGAACCTGGTTCAGACCCGCAACTACATCATATTCAAGTTTTTTGCCTGTGAAATTGCTCAGCCAGCGTGGAATCTTGACGCGCCCGATATCGTCGCACGAAACATGATGGCTGCACGATTCAAGAATCAGAATCCGATCTCCATCTTTCAGTTCACCGATTTTTGGAGTACCCTTGATATAATGCTGAAAATCACCTTTCTGGCGGGCAAGGACTATGCTGAAACTGGTCAAAGGAATTTCAGATGGAATGGATGCATCCGCCTTCAGAAACACCTGGCTGTCGGTAAGAACAAGTTTTGGCTTTGGTTCCATTTTTTTGAAATAAGCATCCACTTCACGCTCTTTGCAGATGGCAACAATCCCATCGTGATCGAGCACATCGCGAATCACCTGCACCTGTGGGAGGATAAGACGTCCTTCGGGAGCTTCAATGTCTATAGGCGTAATTAACAGTACCGTATCACCATACGAAATCAGGTCGCCGACCAATGTGCCTGGTTTCCAGGCTGTTTCGGGAAGGAAATTCCGCATCTGTGCCACCAGTGGTTCAACACTTGTCAATTGTAAAATGCTGAATTCCAATACTATGGTTTGAAGTTCGTTTTCAATTTTTAAGATTGTAGCAGGCAACAAAGGTTGCAGATCCGATTTGTTATGCACAACAAAAAAAGGAACATCCAGTTTGTTAAACTCACCGATCAGGCTGTTTTCAGATTCACCGATTACGTTATTAATGATCAGGAGTATCGCCAGGTCAATAGTTTTTATCACTTCGCGGCTGCGGGTGATGCGTTTTTCGCCCAGCATTCCTTCGTCGTCAATGCCTGCAGTATCTATAAGTACCACAGCGCCAAGGCCACTGATTTCCATGTTTTTCGAAACCGGGTCGGTTGTTGTTCCCGCTACACTCGAAACAATGGACACTTCCTGCCCGGCCAGAATATTTATTAATGAACTTTTACCGCTGTTCCGCCGACCAAATATTCCGATATGCGGACGGATTTCTTTTCCCTTTTTCATTTATAGTCTGAATTAAATTCCGGATAAAAATTTATACTAAATCACTTAAAGTAAATCCTGTTTTCAATAAATTCTCCGGTTTTAACACGCTTTGAAGTTTCTCCTGGTCAATCAGGTTTAACTTTTTGTTTGCTTCAAACACATCACAGCCGGTTGATTTCATTTCTTTAGATAACAGAACTGCTTTCCGGTAGCCAATCAACGGACTTAAAGCTGTAGTAATAGCCGGGCTCTTAAACAGCCGGGCAGCACCACTTCCCGGTGAAATGCTTAGTCCTTTTAACATATTATCACACACTGTTTTATCAGCAGCAATTAAAAGTTTCAGGCTTTCGAGAATAGCATGTCCAATAGTGGGAATATATGCATTCAGATCAAGGCATCCTTGCGCACACAATGAGCTGATCAACATATCGTTACTATATACTTTATGGGAAACACTTATGACAAATTCGGCAATGACCGGATTTACCTTCCCTGGCATAATGGAACTACCTACCTGCCTTTGTTGTATTTGCACATCATGCATACCCGCCACATCCGAAGCAAGCAAACGGATATCCGAAACCATTTTTTCGAGATTCACAGCATGCGCTTTTAAAATAGCGTGAACTTCGACGAAAGAATCCAGGTTATTGGTAGCATCTGCAAGGTTTTCGCTACGGGTAACAGGCAGCCCGGTAAGTTTCTGTAAAGCCGGAACTACTTCCATTATAAAAAACTTTGGAACAGCGAGACCTGTTCCAACGGCACTTCCACCCAGGTTTACAATCTTTATCCTTTCGAAACATTTTGAAACCCGCCACCAGTCGCGCGATAAAGCTTCGCTATAAGTGCTGAATAACATGCCATACGAGGATGGTACGGCCTCCTGCATCTGAGTGTATGCAATGCGAAGCTCGTTACGGTATTTCCCTTCAGTATGTTCAATCTGTTGTCGTAATGTATTTATAGATGATTCAAGATCGCCAAGCATATTCATAATCGCAACTTTGAGAGCCGTTGGGACAACATCGTTGGTTGATTGATAGATGTTTGCAGCCTCAATCGGATCAATTGTGTCATAGGATCCGGGTTCAAAACCAAGTTTTTGAAGCGCTACGTTAGCGATGATTTCATTCACGTTCATGTTGATGCTTGTTCCAGCACCACCGCTTATAGCGGGAACAATAAAGGAGGAGAAATAATTTCCTTCCGAAACCTCTGTGGCTGCTGATTCGAGTGTATTTACAACCTGTTCGTCTAACAGAGCAAAAGGGAGAACTTCGCTGCTTTTTCTATTCTTAATAGCATCGCTGAAACTCCGGTATGCACGGTAACAGGCCAGTTTAACCAGGCCCATGGCTTTATACCATTCGGGGTGAAAAGGTGTTTGATCCGGAAAATTTTCCTTTGCCCGTAAAGAATGTATGCCAAAAAGAACATTCGCCGGAACCTGCATAGGCCCCAGCGAATCATTTTCGGTACGAAAGGTGTTTAATAACATGGTCAGGTTTTTTCAAAACCCAAACTTACTGCTTTTTCCTTTTTGCAGCACTATTTTGTCGATTATTCAAAGGTTCGTAGGCAAGCAAACGTTCATTCAGTTGTTTGTTATCGGTTGCCATGATAGTTAACCGCCCTGATGGCTCAACCTGAACGGAGATCAGATATTCATGGTTTGTATTTCCCAGGCTGTAATTCAAATAACTGGCACTTGACCCTGGTTTGACGTTTTCCTTGCTTGCCGGGCTGCCCTTTGCCTTAAAAATTCTACCGGCAGAAAGTTTTGCACTCACCGCAATCTTTTCAGCTTGCTCAATAGCCTGTTCATATGATCCGGTATATACGAGTGATACTGAGTTGAACCCTTCGGAAGGGTCATCGATTGATGTGTAGTTTGAAAAAATCGGGTCAAATTTCATTCCGTCGGGTTCGGTGATCCCAAGTTTGCTTACCCATTCGTGCATTTTATCCGGATTGTGACTTTCATCCTGCAGCAGGTAACGACGTTCCATTTTAATGTGCAGCTGAGCCGACAGGCTGTCATATTCATGCTTTGTAATGGTTCCTTTATCCAGGTCGTCTTCCAGTATTTGAAGACTTTTTTCAAAATTAAATTCAGTCTTGGGAACTGATGTAGGCAAGCCTGCCTGTAGAATAAAATTCCCGCCTAATCCGACGAAAAATGCAACAATTAATCCAATAAAAGAAATAACTAAAATTTTTCCAATTCTTACCTTTAGCATACATTATTTTTAAGTTAATACTAGGACAGCAAAAAATGTGCCCGGGATGCTCATTTCAATAAACGGCAAAAATACACAATTATTGTATATCAACAACATAACAAATACATATGGTGTGGTGATGCAAGTCAAACTGCCACGAATATATGATAATAATCATTTATTTTAACGTATAATTGTTTATTTTTGACTTGCTTTATGCACCAGAACTGACTTGATATGTCAATTCTGGTATTGCAGTTAATTCAGTGAGTCAAATTAAATGACGAAAGACAGAAGACAGAAGTCAGAAGCTCTCAGGAGAATTATTTTGATTAAATTAAGTATCACATTATAAGGTTATTAACATTATGTAACTCGTTTTTTATTTATTGAATGTAAGTTAGGTTTAACATCTACTTCGGTCTTCTGATGGCGGACTTCCGACCAAGTAAAGGACCAATTCCACTCAATTTAGAATTCTTTTTTTAGTACAAAAGTTCCATCTTTTCTCTTTATACTTATAATTCAGGGGAAATAGTTTAATAGAATGGTGTTGCTAAAATTGAAATGCTTAATTTTGTGTTCCGGACGCTCTTAGAAAGAAACATTATAGTTTAAATCAGTTATTATCTATTCTGAAAATTTCCAATTGGAATTTCTTAAACTTCCGCAAGAATATTAGACTAACCCTACTAATTAAAAATCATGAAAATTAATCTACCTTCATTGTTTAAAAGAAGCGAACAGGTAATTCTGTTAGGTATACTTGTTTTTATTTGTCAATCTTTTTTTGGTCTATCCGCCAGGGCGCAAATCTATGCGCCCGAAGGCATAAATATGCCAGGTTCCTGGAACACTTGGCACAATCCACCTACCAACCTTGCATTGGCAAGCAGCACGCAGGTAACAGGCGGTCGTGTGGTCAAAATTACAACCGGAACTCCCCGCTGGCAGACTATTTTCAGCGTGGGTGCCACTGCCTCCGATCTGGTTGGTGGAACTTACGAATGGTTGTTCACCAGTGGCCCGGCTACAAATTATTTTGCAAATAAATGGAAAGGCGTAAAGGTGACAATGAATACTTTGCAAACATATACTTATGATGTATCTGCCAGTTTGCCTCCAAATCCTCCCGCGCATGGACAAAACACAAATATTTATCAAAGCTCTGGAAATGACAGCGTTACACTTGTGAACGGGAATTGGTACTCTGTGAATTGGGAAGACCTCGGTTACATTAACAGCCGGGCTATCTTTATGAAAACCAGTGCTCAGCCAGTAAACTTTGCATCTGTTTCATTACCTGGAGTAGTTATCCCAAATGCGGCCGCATCGGTAACTGTTACTACCGCAGTGCCTAAAAGTCCTGAAGAAATTGTTTATTTACGGTACACTACCGATGCCTGGGCAACATCTACGGCTCTGGCTGTGACCATGAGCGGTACCACCGGCTCAGTTTCAATTCCCGGTCAGGTACTGGGAACCACTGTTTCATATTATGCATTTTCATCAACTATTGCTAATCTAACAGCAAACTTTGATCTGTGTACTATTAAATTTATCAATAATGCGGGTCTTAATTATTCCTATACTGTTACTCCCCCTCCAGTTATTACCTGGGCTAATCTGCAGTTCCCGGCAAGTGGCGTAGTTCAAACTGGGCAAACATTTGAAGTTTTCGGAAGAGCGCATATTCCCGGTATTACCGGACAGGCCGTGGTTGCTCCCGGGCTTCAGGCCTGGGTTGGATACAGCACCACTAATACAAACCCCAACACATGGACAAACTGGATTGCTGCACCGTTTAGTGGTCCGGTTGGAAATAACGATGAGTTTAAAGCCAATCTGGGCACGGCTATTGCAACGGCAGGTAGCTATTACTATGCAACCCGGTTTAAATTAAACACGGATGCTTACGTCTACGGTGGATACAACGGCGGTTTCTGGGATGGGACTAACAATGTAAGCGGTACCCTTACAGTTTCGGATCCAATACCAAACCCGGATTTTGACTGGGTAAACCTCCAATATCCGGGTGCAGGCAATATTGTACCTTTACAGGAATATGTAGTTTATGCCCAGGCATATATTCAGGGAGTTACCGGGCAGGCAACTCCCGCTGCCGGCGTGCAGGCATGGATTGGCTACAGCACATCAAATTCCAATCCCAATACCTGGACAAACTGGATCCCTGCCCCGTATAGCAGTGCCGTTGGCAATAACGATGAATTTAAAACAAATCTGGGGGCACAGATGGCTGCTGCCGGTACGTATTATTACACAAGTCGCTTCCGTTTGAATACCGGTGTGTATTTTTATGGAGGTTACTCTGCATCCGGTGGTGGTTTCTGGAATGGTACAACAAACATGTCAGGCGTGTTGCAAGTGGAGACTCCCGGTTCGGGAATTAACTGGGCAAACCTGCAATTCCCGGGAAGTGATACTATTTATGCCCAGCAGAATTTGAACGTATATGCCCAGGTTTATATCAATGGAGCAACAGGACATCCCACCCCAACGCCTGGTTTGCAGTCCTGGATTGGTTACAGCACCACAAATTCCAATCCTTCGACATGGACAAACTGGGTCCCGGCCACTTACAATATGGCTGCGGGTAACAATGACGAGTTCGTAGCCAATATCGGCACGGTAATTACACAAACCGGTACATACTATTATGCAAGCCGTTTCAAGTATAATACCGGCACCTATGCCTATGGAGGTTACAGTTCCACCGGAGGTGGTTTCTGGGATGGAACTGCCAATGTATCGGGTGTATTGACGGTTGTGCCCACTCCGTCAACTTATCCGGTGCTTTTTACGGTTATTGACTGGACGCAGTACAATTCCCACATAAAATTCAAAGGTTCGATGACCAACTGGGATACGGTTAGTATGGTAAACAACAATCATGTGTGGACTCTTACGCTCGATCTTGCACCCGGAACATACGAATGGGGTGCTATCGAGGATAACGGGTTGCCAAATGGCTTATGGCTGATAGCCGGAGGAAACCTTGTTATGAATGTGGATAATTTCGGGGTAATTACAGGAACAGTCACCTATACCACACTGATAACGGGAATTGATACACCTGATGCTGATTGTAAAGTTTATCCCAATCCCACGGATGGAACTTTATCTTTAGAAATTCCTCGCAAAGCTTTGGTGAACCTTTCAGATATGAATGGTAAAATACTCCTACAGCAAAATTTCGATGAAGGTATGCATCAGATTGATTTAAGTGGTTTTAAACCTGGTGTATATAACCTCGAAATCCTTTCTGCTGAATGTGTCAAGCGTTTGAAAATTGTCAGGAAATAGCATTGGTTTTCATGCTTTCAACATTTACTACTTATACCACTTATCTCACTTTTCATGAACAATGCCATGGCAAATATTAAAAAGCCTATTATTAAATCGGGAAGCATCCGGAGCCGGAATCTAATCCTCTTCATTTTTCTTTTAATTGGGTGGAATTTAAAAATATCGGCCCAGGTATACGAGCCCGATGGCTTACGCATGCCCGGCGACTGGAATGCCTGGACGAATACTACCGCGATGGGAGGTGATTTCGATTTGCACCGTTCCACGGAAGGGACAATCCGCTGGTTTACTACTTTTAATTATACC
>CAIXAQ010000973.1 GCA_903917425.1 uncultured Bacteroidales bacterium | reverse complement strand
CCGTTATTGCAAATACAACAAGCTCGGTGAAAATCCCTGTTACTTTCAAAAAAAAAATACCTGATGCATATTCCGGGGTAAATAGGGTCATCATTATAATACCAAACTACCTCTCATCCGGTGAATATGCATTTATAAACAAATCTACACTTAACAGCAAAGGAAACACTCTAGGCTGTAATGCATTTTCGATTAAATAAAATAGTTCTTTAAGACCCAGGCAATGATAAAAAAAAGCATATTCACATTGATCGTCTTATACCGGGCTACATGCGCCTTTGCGCAGACCGAGACTTTTGATATTGCCACTTATACTATTCCTGCAGGCTGGACAAAATCGGCAAAGGAAGGAATGGTAAGCTATATAACCACGGACGAAACTAAAGCAATATTTTGCATTATCAGTATTTATGCAAGCCAGGAAAGCAAAGGAACCGCATTGGAAGAATTCGGCAGGAACTGGACTGTTTTGGTCGCCACCCCGCTTACTATTAAAGAATTACCTCAAACAGAAAAGCTTACTGATGACGAAGGACGCGATGTGATATTGGGAGCTGCAAGTTTTGTAAACGGGAACCTGGAGGGGGCAGCCATGCTTTCAACCATCGTAGGTTATGGCCTGACTACCAATATATTAACTATGTCGAATGATGCAGGTTATCAGAGCGTAATTGAAACATTCTTTAATGGACTGACAATAAAAAAAGCTCCGCCTGCAGTTACAGGTGCTTTTGCTGCAACCACAGGTATTCAATCTACGTCTAAAGTGAATTCGCCTCCTTGCTTTAATACAAAAAATGGAATTGAAGGTGTATGGATGGGCATTTATATGAAAGCATTTTATGGCGACCCGCTCACTTTGGGCCACACAATCTGGAAAACATTTTACGGCAACGGGCAGGTATATGAAGCCATTCCCGATATCGGGTTTGCGGATTTCAATAAACCGGAAAGCGAATCAGGGGAAGCTCAATTCTGGAGCAGTTATATAAATAATGGAGCAGGAAACTGGATTATCAAAAGACCGGGTGTAATTGATATAGATGTAAAACTTAACGAAAGAGGTAACATGGTTATCAGCTCACAGTATTATCAACGTTGTAAACCGGTGGATGGTCTAAAGCTAAATGGCTCCTGGACATCGTGGGCTGATCCGGATGACCCTGAACTCGACAGGGGAGTATTTGGGCAGAAAGCTTTAATCCGGTTTTCCGCCAACGGTCAATTTACCGATGAAGGGATTTTTAATACTGTATTGCAATATCACCGGGACGGCACTTCGGTTACAACGGCTGGCAGCGGCACATACGAAATCAGGGATTACTCAGTAATCCTCAGGTATAACGATGGCCATATAAAACAAGCAGCTTTAACAGGCTTCCTGTCTCTCGACCCAGCTGTGGATGATAAGACTATTTGCATAAGTAAAGTTAAATTCAGCAAACGAAGCAGGTAATTCAGAGTTCAGGTTTTAAAACAGGCACCATATAACATTTTCTGTGATTCATGCTTCACAAAGCACTGAAGTATTGAGCTCTTATGTATATATGGTTAAAATTGCAATCCGGTTCGGGAAATCAATTATTTCAACAAAGGCGTGAAGGTTCAAAGAAATTCGAGTTACATGCTGCTGTATGTCAGTTTATTATAAATATTTTTGCATATTTCTTTGCACTCTTCTGTATTTTCAGGTTTCAGAAATTTTAGCAGGTAAAGTAGGTGATTTCGCCGATAATTTCCCTTGGTTAACCGATTCAAAAGTCGATCTGCTTCATTTTCTGTAACATTTATAAATCTTTACCGTCCTATTAGCAAATATAAAAGAACCTGAAACTAAAAATTAAAATATCTCGAAAGAGAATATAAAACACAAAACCATGAGAACCTCAGTTATTATTTCAAGCATCGCCGCACTTTGCCTTATGACATCCTTCGCAGAATTATCCGATAAAAGCAGGAGTGATATAAACAGTGCTACTTCACAAATCAATTGCCCTAATGTTTCGGCAGGTGAAACCTCCGCATTATATACTGAAACATACAATACGTCCGAAAGAAAGAACGAAGCCAATACTTCCGCTTCACCTAATAAGGATAATGACTTTAGTTACCTGAAATTCGATGTAGCTGATTATTCAAAAACCGGCGCTCCCGTTATGGATGTGCCAATGGCTATGCCTTCAAAGTCTGACTCCGATTTCCCTTACCTGAAATTTGATGTAAACAGGTACAATTCAAATGGGACGTTGACGGAAGATTCATCCTTAGCATTGCCATTAAATGAAAATACGCCGGCTGATGCTACCTCAGCAACAACCTCACTGAATGAATTTGAATACCTTAAATTCGATATAAGTAAGTTTTCCGGGCAAAACGCAAGTAGCGAACTGCAAGTTACAAATGAACCTGCCGGGATGCAAACTTCAGGAAACGAACTGAACTCAACCTCAGCCCGCGATTGTGAATACCTGAAATTTGATGTGGATTATTACAGCAGCCCTT
>CAIXAQ010000972.1 GCA_903917425.1 uncultured Bacteroidales bacterium | reverse complement strand
TGTAAATCATAAGATTATGATAATTAATGTATTAACTAAATATAATATGTTCTGTTTAATCCATATTTCAGGTTCTAACCTGTGCCATGTTGGCAAAACAGGTACTTATTTTGTGTTATGTTTTTTACTTTATTGATTCTATCCTGTCAATAAATACATTTATCAAACTATGGTCTTCGATTTTATTTTCAATTTCAGTCCATATTTTTGAGATAATGTCATGAAAAGCACTCATTTTTAGATTGCCGAATTTTAAATGAATTACTTTAGGAGGAGGGCCTTTAATCAAAACTTTCAGCGAAAAATCTGCATCTTTTGAAATGATCATCAAATCATTCTGTTTGGCAAAATCCCAAATCTGCTCATCACTTAATGAATCGTCAATATCTTTAACATGAATAAAATATGGATTATTCCACAAATTCAAAATAATAGGGAAGATTTGCATCTATCAGGTATTTTGCCACTATGCAATTGCTTTAATTGAGTATTGATGTCCCATTAAATCTGCAGCAAATCTCAAACAGGCGTCAATATCTTCAGGAACCAGAGTAGGATATTGCTTAAGAATCTCCTCTTTTGAATCGCCTGCACTTAAAAATTCCAAAATGGTCTGAACCGTTATCCTTTTGCCGCGAATAGTCGGCTTACCATTGCATATATTATTATCAACGGTTATCCTTTCTGCACCTATATACATAAAACTAATTTTAAATCAAAATTAATCATTTAGCGATTGTAATACAAGCCCAAAATAATTTTAGCATTTTAAAAGATTTTAGGGTACTGTGCAGGATTGTAATCGTGCATCATATTGTAGATACAATCGAATACATCTTCTGCATTCGGGTTGGAAAAATAATCACCATCGGTACCGTATGCTGCCCTGTGCGCCTGTGCCGTAATCGTGAGTGGCTCAGCATCAAGGTATTGAAAGCATTTTTGCTCTTCCAGCACTTTTTGCATCATATAGGCAGTGGCACCTCCGGGAACATCCTCGTCAAAAAACACAATTTTATTGGTCTTTTTTAACGATTCTGCTATCATAAAATTAATATCAAATGGCTCAAGCGACTGAACATCAATCAATTCAACTGATATTTTAAAACTGCGGAGTTGAGCTACAGCATCCTGTGCAACCCGAACGCAGGAACCATAGGTTACCAATGTGACATCATTACCCTGTTCAATGACTTCGGGAACGCCAACAGGAATGCAGAATTCACCTATATTCAAAGGCCTTTTTTCACGTAGACGGTAGCCATTTAAAGGCTCAATAATTAAAGCCGGTTCATCAGATTGGAGAATGGTGTTGTAAAAACCGGCAGCTCGTGTCATGTCGCGTGGAACAAGAACGTAAACACCTCTTATGCTGTTGATTACCATGCTTAGCGGAGAACCTGAATGCCAGATTCCTTCCAACCGGTGACCACGCGTAGTGATGATCATGGGGGCTTTTTGCCCGCCACGTGTACGATACTGAAGTGTGGCCAAATCGTCGCTCATGAGTTGGAGTCCGTAGAGCAAATAATCGAAATACTGAATTTCGGCCACGGGGCGCAATCCTCTCAATGCCAGTCCTATGCCTTGACCAATAATAGTAGCTTCGCGTATGCCGGTATCAAAAATGCGGGTTTCTCCATATTTATCCTGCAAGCCTTCGTAGGTTTGGTTCACCCCCCCGATTTTACCAACATCTTCACCGAACATCACCAGCTTCACGTTTTTTGCAAACTGGTAGTCCCAGTTATCGCGCAGAATTTCGCGTCCAGGCACTAAGAGAGCATCTTCGGCGTAAACAGGATCAACAGGTTTGACTTTGAGGGCCGATTCATCCGACTCACTGTAAAGGAAGGTGTTAAATTTTTCATGACTCACCCTGAGTTCTTTTGCTAACCAGGTGGAGACATTGATTTTTAAAGAGTTAGATGGATTGCTGCACGAATCGCAAATCAGGCGCAGGATTTTTTTAGCTGCCGACATGATATCTTTCCGGATGGGCTCGGCCACTTGCCGCAAATCCTGTTTGATGGCGTTAATATGATCCGTTTTAGCACATCTGCAGGTAGTTACATCGGCAATCTGTAAAAAATCATCGCGCAATCGAAGCAAAGGTTTCTGGTAATTGTTCCAGGCAGTTTTCTTTGCTTTTTTAACAGCTTCGATTGCCTTATTTTCGATCAAATCGAGTTCATCAGAAGAGGCAATGCTTTCGGCTAAGATCCATCTCCTCATTTGC
>CAIXAQ010000971.1 GCA_903917425.1 uncultured Bacteroidales bacterium | reverse complement strand
GTTGTTTGCCGGTATCGGCCAGAAAAGGGTATAAAATATTTGTTTCACCTGCTTCTGTAGCACTTTGATTATCAATTCATAATTTTCTTTTCATCAGATCCCCGTCGATATCGCTCATCATTTTACTCCCTATACTGCGAAATCCAGGTGTTCCATCGGCCATTTGAAATTCGATGGTATCGTATAATTCCTGGAGAATATCCGGTTCTGTTTGCGAAAGCCGGTACAAGATTTGAATGCTGTACATTTTCACTGCCACGCTTTCGGTTGCCGATATTAACCACCCGAATGAAATATTCATCAGCGATCCTTCCGAACCTATTGGAAAAGGCATTCGGGCAATCATTCGTAGCGCATGGCGTTTTAGCCCGTCATGATTAAATAAGGGGAGTTTTTCGATCAAAGGGAGTAAGAATGGCTCGACCCAATCCGGTTTATTTTCGGAAGCAGTATCGATAACCCAGGCAGCCCTGCGCGAAACCGGCTCTTCCATGGATAAATATATTTCCCACAACTCACTGATCAATTCAGGGCGCCTGGTTACAATATCAGCCACAAAATCGGTGTACGAACGGGAATTGCCTTTCAGTAACAGTTCCCTGAAATTGTGCGGTTGTGATGGCATCTCTTGCTTTGGGGTTTAATTCACGAAATTGTCGAACTAAATGGCTACTCGTTTACTACCAATATCAAATCTCTTTTAATGCAATAACTTTTAATTTCGTTTACAGTGTTGCTATCAGGCAGGGAAAGATTCCCATAGTTTTCGTGCCAGATATCAGATAGCCATCCCCTGCCAATCCAGAAAATATATTCTTTTGCCGGAAACTTATCCAATACCATCCTGAGCGAATCTATCCCGGTAAAGACTATTTTATTTTCGGTAACCTCCTTATATGTTTTCACCCTGTTTGTCCCTTCCAGGAAGGAGTAATTCCAGTCGTTTCCGTTCGGCCAACTGTATAACTCCCAACCTTTCATAGAATGAGAAATTGTAAGAGTGTCAAGTTTTGAAGTGTTATTACCCTGATTATTCTCCTTCGAACAGGTAGTAAATAAAAAGGAGGCAACGATCAATGAAATACAGAATGCAGTTTGTGCTTTTTTCATATTTCCGGCTGTAAATTATTCCTAGCAAGCAATTTCTTGCATTCCTAAGTTTACCCACGTTATTGATTTGTCATGATAAGGAATAGGTTAATTGAATAACCTGATCCTGTAATTATCTTCAACAAAGTTAAAGTACCAGTACAGTTTTCTGTTCACTTCAATTCCATAATCGATTGAGTTGTCGTAATAAATATAATCGTCGATTGCCTGGTGGTAACTGCCATCGGTGAAGTAAATATTCCAGTTACTCACTGCGGCCTGGTTTTTACCTCGGTAATACTCGTTGCTGTGATCTTTGGCCGGTGAGAAATGCAGCATGTACCAGTTTTCAAAATCAATATCAGTAATGATGATACCGTACTCAGTGCTATCGTTCTTAATTACCGGATGACCATGGGCAGAAGTGGCTTTCTGTGTTGGCGAACATGACCATAAAAGCAGCAGAACAAAAACAGGAAAGAAAAACAGTTTCATGACAGAGATTTTTTTAGGTTTGCACGACATGAATTTGAAAAGGAATTAAACAGTTTGAAAAGGCACAAATCTTATGCCGTCGGACAATAAAAATGAAGAAATCTAACTGTTGGCATTTTCGTCAAAAAGGTTTCCTTGTATTTCCATTTTCGCTTTTATACCGGCGACTTCGCTTTGTAAGGCTGCCAGCGCGCTGGACATTTGATTTACAGGCAGGTTAGGCTCGGGAAGCTCCGAACTGATATAATGCACAAATCGCCATATCTCGCGCAAATCTTTACTATCAACAGAATACGATTCATATAGGGGATTGAGTGAGTGTAACAGCAGCCTCCCTTCCGATTTCAGGCGGTTTTCGGCCACTTTAAACATAATTCCATCGTTCAGGGTAAGGATAATGCATGCCTGTTGGTCGCGCAGCATATCCCAGTTTTGCACAAACTCGCCTGTAACCCACGATTTGTCGGGGATTGGCAGCATGGAATCGCCTGTTATCTGAAACGTCCGGTATTTGCGGTCGGCCGAAAGAAAAGGCAGTTGAAAAGTAGGCAACACCCTGATGTATTCAGGATCGGCAAAACCGGTGCGGTACCCTGCCGAAGCTTTCTGGTTTATTATTTCGATGTTCTCCTTGTTGTTACTGTCTACGGTAGTTGTAAGCACCCGAAGGTTTCCGCCATTAATAAAAATGTTGTTTCCGTGTTCCAGTTGGTACAATTCGCTTTCCCGAAGTGCGCCCAGATCAACTGTCAGCAGGGTATCCACCGATATTTTGAAGTATTTGGCCAATGCCAGCAAGGCTTCGATGCCCGGTTCGGCAACGCCGTTTTCGTATCCGCTCAAGGTCGATCGCTTCATATTGAGGGCGAAGGCGATATCGTCCTGCGTGCGGCTGCGTCGTTTGCGCAGCAGTTTGATGTTTTTTCCGAAGGTTGGTTCCATAAGTAATTTTATCATTTTTAACTCACCCCCTTCCCCCTCTCTTTGAAGGAAAGAGAGGGGGTGAAGACGAGGAAATTGGTCATTTAAGTAAAGATGTAAACATA
The DNA here is from genome assembly GCA_903917425.1 of uncultured Bacteroidales bacterium. Taxonomy (GTDB): domain Bacteria; phylum Bacteroidota; class Bacteroidia; order Bacteroidales; family UBA4417; genus UBA4417. The sequence goes on along the minus strand of CAIXAQ010000971.1, from coordinate 5,838 downwards.
GCGATGATTGGTTAAAGGTTAAATTCTGATCGGAGAGTCACCCCCTCTCTTCGTGAAGAGAGGGGGCCGGGGGGTGAGTTTTCAGGAACATTTGCCGAATTTTTTCTCTGACTTGTTCTACATAAATTGTCTCTTCATTTTGTATTCTCAGAACACGTAATCCTAATTCATCCAAAACCGAAGTTCGCCAAAGGTCATATTCTTTTTGTGATTCATGTATCTTACCATCGATTTCAAGTATCAGCCTTTCTTCTGCACAGTAAAAATCAACAATAAAGAATTGAAATGAGTCAAATGAATTTTCATAAATTATTTTGTGTTGCCGCAGAAACTTCTTCCCATCAAGCTTTCTGTTTCTGACTAATTCCCATACCATTCTTTCGGCCTCCGTCATGTTTTTACGGTTTTCGCGGCAAATTGCAACAACAAATTTCTTTCTCGAATCAGGTTTCATGGCTGGTTTACAAAACTCACCCCCTTCCCCTCTCTTTGAAGGAAAGAGAGGGGGTGAGGACGAGGAAATTAGTTATTTAAGAACATCAGAATAGATAACAACGGTTGGTTTAAGTCAAATTTTAATCGGAGAGTCACCCCCTCTCTTCGTGAAGAGAGGGGGCCGGGGGGGTGAGTTTTTTTTACTTATTATCCATCTTTCAAAAATTATGATTATATTGTAGTCGAATATTTGATCATATTTTAATCAAAAGTAATACATTTTTAATAATAATGTACAACGAACTGAAAATAATTTCACCACAGGGGTTTCCTGACAGTCTCCGCAGGACGGGCCGCACCATTGTGCATATGGATCTCGACACGTTTTTTGTAGCGGTGGAGCGGCTTATGAACAGCCAGCTTATCGGTAAGTCTGTGATTGTGGGTGGCTTTTCGGACCGCAGCGTGGTATCGAGTTGCAGTTACGAGGCGCGCACTTACGGCGTACATTCGGCCATGCCTATGAAAATGGCCCGTATGCTGTGCCCCGATGCCACTATTGTGCGCGGCGACATGGAGCAGTATACCAAATATTCCAACATGGTTACCGATGTTATTGCCGAAAGTGCACCCGTGTACGAAAAAGCCTCCATCGACGAGCACTACCTCGACATTACCGGCATGGACCGCTTTTTCGGCAGCGTGAAATGGACGCACGACCTCAGGCAACGCATCATCCGTGAAACCGGGCTGCCCATTTCATTAGGACTTTCAGTAAACAAAACGGTATGCAAAATAGCCACCGGCGTAGCCAAGCCCAACGGGGAACTTGAAATTCCTGCCGAACGTGTAATTCCATTCCTGGGGCCGCTTTCGATAAGCAAAATCCCCGGCATAGGTGAGAAAACTTACCGATTGCTACGTTCTATGGGAATTGCCTCCATCGATACCCTCAGCCAAATGCCACCCGAAATGATGATAAAAGTGCTGGGGCAAAACGGATTAGTCATCTGGAAAAAAGCCAACGGCATCGACACAACCCCTGTAATTCCCTATTCCGAACGAAAATCGATCAGCACCGAAACTACTTTCGAGCAGGATACTATTGATATCCACATGATTAACGAACTGCTGGTGCGTATGGTGGAGAAAATTGCGTTTACTCTCCGTAAAAAGCAGAAACTCACCTCCTGCGTAACATTAAAGATCCGCTATTCCAACTTCGATACACATACCGTGCAGCAGCGCATTGGCTACACCTCGTTCGATCATATACTTATACCCGTTGCCAAGGAACTGTTCCGCAAACTGTACCAGCGCCGCATGTTGATACGGTTGGTTGGCGTAAAATTCAGCTATCTGGTAACCGGCGTGCAGCAAATCGATCTTTTCGACCAGACTCCTGAACTTATCAATCTCTACCAGGCCGTGGACCGGATGCGCCTGCGGTACGGAAGGGATAAGTTGATAAGAGCTGTAGGCATTGGAATAAAGGATGAGGAGGAGGAGTGATGTCGGATGTGTGATTTCAGATGTCGGATGTAAATTCTGAACAGCAAAATTTACAAGTCCGAAGTCACAAAGTCCAAATCCCAAATCCAACATTCGACATCCCACATCCCACATCCCACATTAAAATGTACCTCAACTGTCACTCCTATTTCAGCCTTCGTTACGGCACGCTCCCCATTGATAAACTGGTGGAAACGGCTGTAGCAAATGGCATTGATACGCTAGCACTTACGGATATAAACAACAGCATGGGCGTGGTTGACTTTGTGAATGCATGTAATAAGAGCGGGGTGAAGCCAGTGGCCGGCATCGAATTCCGTGATGGAAATGAGCTGCTCTATATAGGTATAGCCCGAAACAATGAAGGCTTTATGGAGTTGAACGAATTCCTGAGTCATCACAACATCAACAAACTCCCATTGCCTCTGCAGGCACCGGCATTTAACCACTGTTATGTAATTTACCCTTTCGGGGAGAAGTCGCCGAAGAAGTTACGCGATAATGAGTACACCGGCATCCGAAGCACGGAACTCAATAAATTACTGTCGGCGGAACACCGCAACCGCCAGCAAAAACTCGTAGCCTTGTGCCCCGTAACTTTTGAGGGTGAACCGGGATATGAACTGCACCGCCACCTCCGCGCTATCGACAACAACACCTTGCTGAGTATGCTGATTCCTTCGCAGGTGGCTGCTCCGGATGAACTTTTTACGCCACCAGCAGAACTCGAAAAACTATTTGAATATCACCCTCAGATTATCTCCAACACACGTAAACTACTGGATGATTGCTGCATTGTCATTGACTTCAGCACAGTAAAAAACAAGAAACTTTTTACCCGCAGCGCTTACGATGACAAGCTACTGCTCGAAAAGCTAACCTTTGACGGATTGGTTTACCGTTATGGCAAAAGCAATAAAGAAGCAAAACAGCGGGTAAAGCACGAGCTCGAAATTATCGACAAACTCGGTTTTTCGTCGTATTTCCTGATCACCTGGGACATAATCAGGTATACCATGAGTCGGGGATTTTACCACGTGGGCCGCGGCAGTGGGGCCAACAGCATTGTGGCTTACTGCCTGCGCATCACAGATGTTGATCCTATTGAGTTGAACCTCTACTTCGAGCGTTTCCTCAACCCAAAGCGAAGCAGTCCGCCGGATTTTGATATTGATTTTTCGTGGAAGGACCGTGATGAAGTATTCGATTATATTTTTAAGCGATACGGCCATAAACATACCGCTTTACTTGGAGCAACATCCACGTTTAAAGGGAAATCGAGCCTTCGTGAACTGGGAAAAGTGTACGGTTTGCCTAAAGAAGAAATTGACATTTTGGTAGAAGAGCCCAACAATCCACTGAATAAAAATGCTATCGCTGAGTATATTGTACAGCTTGCCACGCGCATGACGGACTTCCCGAACATCCGCAGCATTCATGCCGGCGGAGTGCTGATTTCGGAAGAGCCACTTACTGCGTACACCGCAATCGATATGCCACCAAAGGCTTTCCCAACCACGCAATGGGATATGTACGTAGCCGAAGATCTTAGGTACGAAAAACTCGATATTCTGAGTCAGCGTGGCCTGGGGCATATACAGGAAGCAGTCGAAATCATAAAGCAAAACCGGGGAGTAGACATTGACATACATCGTGTAGCTGATTTTAAGAAAGATAGTAAAATCAAGCAACAACTGAAATCGGCCGAAACGATAGGCTGTTTTTACATTGAGAGTCCGGCCATGCGTGGCCTGCTGAAAAAACTGAAATGCGACAATTATCTGACGCTGGTGGCGGCGAGTAGCATCATACGACCGGGAGTTGCCCGCTCGGGCATGATGAAGGAATACATCTGGCGGTTTCATAACCCGGATAAATTCAAATACCTGCATCCCATTATGGAAGAGCAACTTGGCGAAACTTATGGTGTAATGGTTTACCAGGAAGATGTGCTGAAAATCTGCCATCACTTTGCCGGCCTCGACCTTGCTGATGCCGATGTGCTTCGCCGCGCCATGAGTGGAAAATACCGCTCGCGGATTGAGTTTCAGAAAATTGTGGATAAATATTTCGAAAGTTGTCACCGGCAGGGACACTCCGAAGAAGTTACCAAAGAAGTCTGGCGGCAGATTGAATCGTTTGCAGGGTACTCGTTTTCGAAGGCACATTCAGCTTCATTTGCGGTGGAAAGTTACCAGAGTTTATTTCTGAAATCTTACTACCCGCTCGAATTTATGACTGCAGTGCTCAATAATTTCGGTGGTTTCTATCAAGCCTGGGTTTATATCAACGAAGCCAGGCGATGCGGTGCCAGCATTGAACTTCCATGCATCAACCGGAGCAATCACACCACCACCATCAGCGGAAGCACAATCTGGCTGGGCTTTGTATATATTGCCAACCTCGAAAGCAACACCGTTAATGCCATAATTAGCGAACGGGCAAGCAAAGGTCCATACCTCAGCCTGGCTGATTTTGTAAACCGCGTTCCTCTTACGCTCGATCAGGCTATTTTACTTATCCGGTTAAATGCATTACGGTTTACCGGAATAAGTAAACAGCAATTATTGTGGGAAGTACATTTACTGTTACGAAAATCCACTCCACCGCCTACTGACGGATCTTTATTTACCACTCCGGCCAGGCAGTTTTGCATGCCAGCACTCGATCATTCGGCAGTAGATGACGCCTTCGACGAAATTGAACTGCTTGGATTCCCGGTAACGATGGGATATTTTGAATTATTGCAAACCACTTTCCGCGGAGAGTTGCATGCTCACGAAATAGCTTCACATATTGGTAAAACTGTAAGGATGCTTGGATCGTTGGTAACCATAAAATATGTGCGGACGATCCGAAACGAAATTATGCATTTCGGTACTTTCTTCGATGTGGATGGTGAGTTTTTCGATACGGTTCATTTCCCACAATCCTCTAAGCAATACCCGTTTAAAGGACGTGGCGTGTATTTAATGAAAGGAAAAATCGTTGAAGAATTTGGATTCCCGAGTATAGAAGTGGAGAAAATGGCTAAACTGCCGTTCGTAAAGGATAGGAGGTATTTATAAAAAAGGGGTTAAGGATTTGGGGATTAGGATTTGAGGAACCACCTTAAGATCAAACTGGAATTGATTTTAAAAACTCGCCTGCAGTCATGACCGGAATCTTACTCTCCTTAAAATCCGATTTATTTCTTGTAACAATCAGTTTCTGGTCATTCTCAATAGCTGTAAAGTATTGAATAGCATCTTTAAAATCTTTGAAATCTGAATTTAATGCCAAATCAACTACTTTATCATCCAAAGGTAAAATATCAACTATGACTTTAAAGTTTCTGAGAATTTTCCGCGCTTCCTGATCATTGGTAAATTTTGATAATATATAATGGGTATTAGCAAGCGATAATGCTGAAACCGAAAGCTTGATTGACTTCTTATCAGCTAATGAGAATAGTTCTGCAGCTTCAGCATAAAATGGATCTCTTGACGCTAAAAGGTCAATTACAATGTTGGTATCAAGCAGAATATTGATCATGAGTATTTTTGCGTTAAAAATTCCGCATAATCCTTTTTATAATCATAATTATCTGGTAATTTGATAACTCCACTAAGGCTTTTTACCAAGGGAGTGATCTCGGTTTCCTCACTTTCGGGCTTGGAAACAATATCAAGGTAATTCTCAATCATTTTTGAAAGACTTGTTTTGCGCATCTTAGCATAATTCTTAGCTCTGGAAATCACATTCTCATTGAGCTTTATTGTCAGCTTAGTATCCATTTTATCTATATTATACGTACAAAGATAATATATTTATACGCACAAAACAAATCACTTATTTTCTCAGCTACATTTGAAGGTTTCTTTAGAAAAAATAACAAAACTGCCGACTGTT
>CAIXAQ010000970.1 GCA_903917425.1 uncultured Bacteroidales bacterium | reverse complement strand
GCCAGCAGGCAACCCAGGTGAATCAAGCAAAAGAAAGATCGGAAAACAGTATGCCGAAGGATACTGTGACTAAGCTGACAAATACAGAGGTTATAAATCCGGATAATTCTGTAGTAACGGAAATATTGCCGGCGGCAAACACTGACAAAGCTGTGTATACGGTTCAGTTGTGTTCGCTGGGTAAAGAAAAATCGTTGCAGGCTCCTGAATTTGCCTCCCTTGAGAATGTAGAGATGTTTGAGGAAAATGGCTTGTTCAAATATACCTCAGGTGTCTTCGAAACGCATGCCCAAGCCATAGAGTACCGGAGTAAATTGGTTAAATTGGGCTTCACTGGTGCGTTTGTTATAACTGTTCCAAAGAAAAACAGATAAAACTGATTCTGAATGGAACGGTTCAATGGATTTCAAAGGACACTGTAATGAATTCCGCAAAACGGATTCTCGTTTTTTTTTGGTCAGCTTCAGTTCAATTCCGTTGAACTATTTCCAGCTGCCAGATGCTTTCATTGTATATATATGAGCAATCATTCTGCTCAGGTTTTCACACAAAAGCCATGTCTTTTTCAGGACATGGCTCAGTGATGGATTTGGTTGGTTAGTCGAACGGGAAACGGTTATTGCATTATCCGCATTTACTGTATCCGCAGCAGGTACAGGTCATGCAGCCTTCTTTATATACAATAGTGCTTTTCTCTTTACATTGTGGGCAGCTATGTCCGGTTTGTGTTCCGTCGGGAATAAACTTTTTCAGCCCGCGCACCACGCCATTTTTCCAGGTGGTAATGCTGTCGTTGTCGAAACTCAGGTTATCTATCAACTCGACAACATAAGGTAAAGGCATGCCGTGCCTGAGAATACCTGAAATGAGTTTAGCATAGTTCCAGTAGTCTTTCTTAAAAGAACGCGAGAGCCCCCTGTGCGTAACGCGATAACCGTAATTATCTTCATATTCAAAATCGTAACGAGCCGGTGTGTGTTCGTCTTTTTTGTTCCGTATTACCCAGCCTTTTTTAACGTAATCAGGGATGTAGAAATCGGAGCTTTTACCTGTGAATATTTCGTAAGGTTTATTGTTAAACAGCCCGACAAAAGCGATCCAGCGTTCGGATTCATTCATAAAGCGCACTACCTCAACTTCAAGTTCTTTCGGGCGTGGGGGAGCCGTAGTTTCCTGGAATTCGTCGATTTCATCTTTTTTTGTATCATTGCTGATAAGCACTCCCGAGCGTGAACCATCGCGGTAGATAGTCATTCCCTTACACCCGCTCTCCCAGGCCGTAAGGTATACGTTGCTTACCAATTCCTCGGTAGCTTCGGCGGGCAGGTTCACGGTAACGCTGATCGAATGATCAACCCATTCCTGTATGGCACCCTGCATTTTTACCTTCGCAACCCAATCAATATCGTTACTGGTAGCTTTGTAATAGGGCGATTTTTCGATAATGGGCTGCAATATATCGTCGCTCATGTTTATAGCGTTTTCAATATCATACCCGTTTATCTTCATCCAGTCGAGGAATTTTGGATGAAACACATTGTATTCTTCCCACGAATCGCCAAGTTCATCTACAAAGGCAACTTTTACATTTTTATCGTTAGGATTTACTTTGCGACGACGTTTATAACTCACCATAAATACCGGCTCAATTCCAGATGCTGTTTGGGTGCAAATGCTGACGCTTCCGGTAGGTGCTATTGTTAACATGCTGATATTCCGGCGCCCCTGTTTCTTTATTTTGGCATACACTTCCGGAGCTGCTTCGCGAATGCGATTTATAAGCGGGTTGTTCTTTTCCCTCTCAAAATCGAAGATCGGGAAAGCGCCACGTTCGGCAGCAAGATCGGCAGAGGCATTATATACCTCGATGGCCAGTTTTTTGTGAACATTAACGCTAAAGTCGGATGCTTCCTGAGTTCCATAACGGAGATTCAATGCAGCCAACATATCGCCTTCGGCGGTAATGCCTATACCCGTGCGGCGCCCTTGCAGGGTTTTTTCTCTTATTTTTTCCCACAAAATTCTCTCCGTACGTTTGGTCTCCTCGTCCTCGGGATCGGATTTGATTTTATTCAGAATTCCGTCAATTTTCTCCATTTCGAGGTCAATAATGTCGTCCATAATGCGGAGGGCATATCCCGAATGCTTTATAAACAAAGGCATGTTGAATTTAGCCTGAGGAGTAAATGGAGATTCAACGTAGTTGTACAGATTGATTGCGATCAGCCTGCAGCTATCATATGCGCAAAGGGGTATTTCGCCACAAGGGTTAGTCGAAAGGGTTTTAAATCCCAGGTCGGCATAACAATCGGGCAGGGATTCGCGGATAATGGTATCCCAGAAAAGGACACCAGGCTCAGCCGATTTCCATGCATTGTAAATTATTTTTTTCCACAGAACCTGTGCATTTATTTCCTGCACTTTTACCGGGTTAGCTGAATCAATGGGATACTGCTGTATATAATTTGTATTATTTCTTACAGCATTCATGAAATTGTCATCAATCCTTACCGAGACATTTGCCCCGGTAACTTTTCCCTGTTCCATTTTGGCATCGATAAAGTTTTCGCTATCGGGGTGCTTAATGGAAATGGACAACATCAAGGCGCCACGACGGCCATCCTGGGCAACTTCGCGGGTCGAATTACTGTACCGCTCCATGAAAGGCACGATACCTGTTGACGTGAGTGCACTGTTCAAAACACGGCTGCCCGAAGGCCTGATATGCGAAAGATCGTGACCAACGCCGCCCCGGCGTTTCATAAGTTGAACCTGTTCCTGGTCAACTTTCATGATGCCTCCGTACGAATCCTGGTTGCCATCGTCACCGATAACAAAGCAATTCGACAGGGATGAAACCTGAAAGTTATTTCCTATACCTGCCATGGGACTTCCCTGCGGCACAATATACCGGAAGTTGCGGAACAGCTCAAAAAGCTCATCTTCACTCAAGGGGTTCGGGTAGTTCTTCTCGATACGTGCTATTTCCGAAGCCAGGCGCCGGTGCATTTCATCCGGTGTAAGTTCATAGATGTTGCCATTGCTATCCTTCAGCGCATACTTATTCATCCACACACTTGCAGCTAGTTTGTCGCCTTCAAAATACAAAGTGGCAGCAGCCAGCACCTCTTCATGGGTATATGCTTTCATTTCTTTTAATTCGGTGTTTTGGGTAACTTCTTCAGTCATTAAAATGGTTTCAGTTTTTGGAACTTCTGTAACAACTGGCTCCGAAGCATGCCTGATCTCATCAGGCTGGTGAAGTTCCGGTCGCTGGCGTTGTTCAAGTACTTTACCATAAAAATCATTTTTTGCACTTTCCTCCACTAAGGAATCAAATTGTGAAAAAAGATTAGCATCCATAGTTGTTTGTTCTCTGTTAATAATAAAAATAAATACTGAAAGCCAATTGTATTACTAAGAAATTAATGGCTGTAATCAGAGTTTACAAATTTACACTATGCTTATCGTATTATTCAAATACAGTTATTAACAATAGCGTGCTGATAAGTGTTAACTGCCTAAATAAGTGGCATATACACTCTTAATAAGTAGCGAAACCCTTGTCAATAAAGGGTTTCAGAATGCCCGAAAACAAAGGGCTGTAAGGACGCTAAATTTTTTAAACAATAACAAGGGAAAATGGCGGAATATTTTTTTTATAGTTCTGTTAAATTAATTGCTTCACTATCAACACTTATTCACAGTATTTTGTCCGGAATAGTTGATTAAAAGCCGAAAAAAATATTGTG
>CAIXAQ010000969.1 GCA_903917425.1 uncultured Bacteroidales bacterium | reverse complement strand
GAAAACTTCAGGCACAAACTAAGCCTGGTAAGAGCGAACTATTGGCAGTTGCTTTTACTGGTTTTAGCCGTTTTTATTGCCGGGCTACCCCAGTTGCTTTACTGGAAATACACTTCCGGGCAATGGTTATTTTACAGCTACAACAATGCCGGCGAAGGCTTCGATTTCGCCCGACCCTATGTGATGGAAGTTATATTCAGTTTCCGCAAAGGCTGGCTTATTTATACACCCGTAATGATCTTTGCCTTAGATGGTTTTGCCAGTCTTTTTAAAAAAAACAGGCCGCTGTTTTACAGTATTCTCGTCTATTTCTTAGTCAATCTCTTTGTTGTTTCGAGTTGGACTTGTTGGTGGTACGCCGGTGGGAGCTACAGTCAGCGGGCATTATTATCGTCGTATGTATTGCTTGCCATTCCGCTTGGCTACCTGTTACAGCAGGTACAGGAACGGAATAAAATACGCAGGTATTTGCTTTTCTCAGTCATGTTTCTGTTGTTAATGCTCAACCTTTTCCAGACATGGCAATGGGCACACGGAGTAATTGACCGCACACGGATGACAAAGGCATATTACTTCGCCATATTTGGAAAAACATCATGTACCGAAGCCGATCGCAAACTTTTGTTAATCGACCGTCCGGCAGATGCCGTTGAAGTATTGAAAAATGAATCGGATTACAGAAAGCGGACGGCTGCTTTATTTGATTTCGAGAAGCCGGAGGATCAGGAACTGACACTGAATAAAGATACCGTTTTTGCCGGAAAATTCTCGCTTCGCCTCGATGAAAAACATTCTTTCTCGCCCGCTTTCAAGATGTCATACTCGGAAATTACCTCAAAAGACCATGCCTGGCTGCGTGCCGAGGTGAAAGTATTTCCGGTAAGGATAGAGGAAAATATGGCAAACCTGGTAATTACCTTTCAGCATAAAGGCGAACTTTACAATTACCGTGCGAGCAGCATTTCGCTGCCGGTATATAGCATGAAAGCCGGCCAATGGAATACCATGACCATGGACTACCTCACACCTGAGGTGCGCTCAAAGGATGATTCCGTGACAATCTATTTCTGGTTACAAGGCAAAACGCCCGTTCTGATAGATAACCTTACGATTACAATTTTTGATTGATATACATTCCGAACGCAATATATTGCGTAGAGACGCAATGCCTTGCGTCTCTATGATAATATGTTTGGTTTTTGATACCGTTTTGAATGCAATATCCCCAATTTATTCATAAAATGCGACATGGATGTTTTCAATACACCCAGGGCGTATATAGTGCTGCGCATCAGGTTAATAGATGATGCTTCCTTGAAATATTTGGTTGGACAAGTAATTTCGCCCACAGGAAATCCCATATAAATAATCTGTGAAATCATCTGGTTATCGAACACAAAATCATCGCTGTTTGCATGATAATCAACCGATTGCAATACTTCACGTGAAAATGCCCTGTAACCGGTATGGTACTCGGAAAGTTTCTGGTTTATAAGAATATTCTGAATAAGCGTCAGTCCACGGTTCGAAATATATTTAATCATTGGCATACCGCCTTTAAGTGCCCCGTTACCCAGGATGCGGGAGCCAAAAACCACAGGAAATACATCATTGGCAATCAGATACGCCATAGATTGAATAAGCATGGGTGTATATTGATAATCGGGATGCAACATAATAACTATATCGCCGCCTAGCTTCAACGCTGCATCGTAACAGGTTTTCTGGTTTCCGCCATACCCTTTGTTGTTTTCGTGCTGCAACACATGCTTTATACCAATCTGATGTGCCACGTCTACCGTGTTGTCCCGGCTACGGTCGTCGACCAAAACCACCTCATCCACAATATCGAATGGTATTTCTTTATATGTGCGTTCCAGGGTTTGACCGGCATTGTAGGCTGGCAGCACTACCACAATTTTTTTTCCGTTTATCATATTTTTATCAATTCTATACGTTACTATTTATCTAGAAGCAACTTCCGTTTTCAATTCCTATTTTAATACTTGTCAATCCGAAAATCGTCAAACCAGCAAGGGCTGTTTCCATGGTTCCAAAGGTAGATTTTTAATTTGTTACCTTTAAAATCATCAGGAATTTTAATATTTAACATTACTTTACCCCATCCTTTGCCATCGGTTTCGATATATTCGCTGGATTGCAGGTAAAACGGATCGGCCGTTTCTGCCGAGGCAACCAGGAATGCATCCGGGCTGTTTACGGTTTTCCAGATGCTAATTTCATACCAATCGCCAGGTTTTACAGCTGGGATTTCGTAATTCATTCCGTAACATTCTATCGTTGGCAGGCTGAAAGCATGTTTTCCTGAACGCGCTTTACTGCTGGCTACAGATGAATTTTTACAAAATACAGTACCGTCAGCCGACAAAACCGATTGACCATCCGGGCTTAGCGTCTCCAGGTCATTTTGCAACGACCATTTCGGGGTACCGCTATGCATCTTACCTTTGAAGAAATCCGAATTGGCGGTATCAATCTCAAAAACCGCCTGGAGCCGGCTGTCGAAAAGCCGTTTCAGTTTTAATCCATTTGCCTCCACCTTTTTAATTTCCTCGTAGTTCAACGGTCCACCGACAAGCAGAATCCGTCCCCCGTATTTCTGCACAACTTCTTTTGCCGGAATATTGGTTTCCCAGAACTGAAAGCTGTTATCTGTCACATTATAAAACAATCCTTCGGGAAACAATTCCATGAGTTTTCCGCTGCTATACTGTTTCGAATACACATTTCCCCACTTGAGCGAGGCATACTCGTTGAAAGAGACCGGGTAATAAAAAACTTTCACATACGACTTATAATCACGATCGAGGCGTGCAAAAGTTTCGTTGGTACTCTGATTCGAGGAGCGGTAGCCTTCGTAGGCCTGGGTCAAATCCGGTTTATTGAGCACGGCAAATCCAATAACAATCGCAACAAAAACCGGGAATGATTTTCTCAGAATTGTCTTGCCTTTCTCTTGTAAACGACTGCTGATCAACAAATAAATAAAAATGATTACAAACCCTACAAGGCTTAGTGCCGGGAAAAGATAGTGATTGCTTTGGTAGTGCTTGGCAACCATCAATATACTTCCAAACTGTGCAACAAGCAATGAAATCAGTATCGAAAACTCTTTTTTGTATTTGGCCTGTAGTTGTTTTCTTCTGAATAAACCGGCAAAAAGTACAACAACAGTTGCCAAAATCATCACAACTACCAGCGCCTTGTTATTCTTAACAATCAAAATCAGTGAGCCCAAGTACTTTGCAGGATCAATGAACCCGCTATTACCGGAACCGTATGTGCCTGTGTGCGTACCCAGGTTCAGGAACCAGTTTGCCATATGCAGGTAGCCGGTAACTGCCGGCAGCGTAAACAAAATAAATGCAGGAATTATAGTACCGACGTACAGCCACTTGTTTCGCTGTCCTTCGAGAACAATGAAAGGGATGATAAGTACCGGCAGGAAGGTGAGTTTTGTAGCCATCCCGAAACCGGCAAGCAAGCCAAACAAAATTGAAAATCTTTTGTTGTCGCGATCTTCAGAGTTATAAAACTTCAGCAAAAGGATAATTAAGACTACAGTAGCGGTGAATAACAATTGTTCGGGTGCCACTTTTGTAAAACACTCTTCAAGTAATGTAACCGACAGGAATGGTGCTACCTGTAGCAATAATCCGGCCCAGAAATTTTTCAAAACCGAAAACGTGAAAAGCCCAAGTAGCAGCAATATGCATGCATTTAAGAGAATGAAACCTTTTCGTAATATTTCGATATAATACTCGGAATTCGACAATACATCCGTTTGAAGATTGGTGCCCGGGTGGCGTAATACATGTGTAACACTGATAACAACAGCGCTATACATCTGAACAGTCGTCCCCGGATTGTCAAAATGACCCACGGCCTTCCCGCAGGCAATATTAATGCCGTTGAGCAAATACGCACTTTCGGGATCGGTACCGTATTTGGTACGATCGAACCGCAGTCCTAAAACAAGGAATACCAGGGGAATAACAACCAGGAAAGCGATCTGCAGTTTTTTAATCATACTATTTTTACCCCGGTTGAGAACCAATCCCTTTTCTGAATACGACTATTGCCGCGTTCAGATCAGTATGCAGTAGGTTGTCAATCAGCATTTATTATCCGAAAAGAATCTGCAAATTTAATAAAAGTAAGCAAGTATGGAAGTCCGCATCGATCTGCTTTTTGATTTATACAAAACAAACAGGGTAAATCCGGCGTCTGGTCCAAAAAATCCTGTTCGGAAATTGATCCAATTTCAGTGTAAGGCTATAAAGAAGAATGTTTTTTGCACTATAAATTATGCAACTATATTGGCATAACTATTTTAATTTCTGCTATTTATAAATCAGTCTTTATTATCTGTTTCTCCACACGTTCAGGTTTGAACAAAAGGAATATACTTTTCGAATCATCCTGTACCTGCTGCAACGAAATGGGCATCAACAACCAGAATACCAGGCCGATTAGTCCGCCCCAAAGGAAAAATGCCGTAAAATGCAGCAATGAAAATGAAATGGCTGTTTCGCTGGCTAAACCATAATAGGCGAACAAGAGCACCAGGGTGGCTTCGCGTGTGCCGAAACCGGCTACCGATAAAGGAATAATAGTGCTCAGGCTCATAATGCTCATGATAAAAACCACATCAATATAGGAAGGTTTTAAATGCAGGGCAACCATGATAAGCCACGAAAATCCGAAAAATATACTATAGGCAAGTATGGTAATGGCCCACATCCGGGGTGCACGGTTCCCGATAACGGCCAGAAAACTTTCGTAAACAAACCGTACCACCGGAAAGCGGCTCACTTTTTTGCTCCTGAGCAATAAGGCAAGTAGTTTAATTACAACAATATAGCCAATGATAAAAAGCAGCAAAACCCCGATAGCATAGTAGATTCCAGGGTGGTCGCCAAATGTTTTGAAATAAAACATCATTCCCGACAATCCAAACCATCCTAACATGGTAAAATCGAATATCCTGTCGGAAACAAGGGTTTTAAAAGCAGCATAGAAACTAATGTCAGTTTCCTGTCTCACATAATAAAGCCTGGCAATTTCGCCGATGCGACCCGGGGTAATTATCCCTATGGCATCGGAAGCCATATAGGCGCCAAAAGCATTGTATGCCGAATAACTTGCACCTTCGTTGCTGATGAGTATGCGCCAGCGGTAACTTTTTATTCCCAGCACAAGCACAACCCCAAACAACGAAAGCAAAAAATACCCTAAACGTAAGGAGCCAAGGATATGGCTAAAACCATCTGCATTGAACTTCACTTTCCATAAAAGGAAGAATAGTATTGCTATGGTAACGGCAACTTTTATCAGGCTGTTGAATTTGATTTTCATTGTTACCGAGGAATATACACCTTTTAACTCCCTATGATTGGCCAGTTTTTCGTTAAAAAATCCGGAATATTAACTTCACCAAAACTACGAATAATTTCCGGTGATACAAATCCGGATACTTCTGTTGAGTACGTTGTTCGGGTTTATCGGCTGTAAAAAAAAGCCCCCGAAAATCGGAGGCTCTCATAACTATCAAAAAAAACTATTTTATTTCCCAGGTATCGCCGCTGTTCAGCAAATCATCGACACAGAGAATTTTACTGCTCGATTTTGCACGGGTGATCTGGTCTTCAACCAAATCGTCATACGTCGGGTACATGGCCGAACGGATAACGCCCAAAGCTACCGGGAAGTGTGGCGGGTACATTTTGGCCAGCATCAGGTGCAGACCCGGATCCTGCTGGTACTGATCGTGAACAATCAGGTCGTCTTCGGTAATGCCGTTTTCGCCCAGAACAACCACTTCGAGTTGGGTGCCGTTCAGGCGGATGCCTTTATCCTTATTTTTACCAAAAATAAGCGGTTCTCCGTTTTTGATGTGTATCTGCGAATCGTCGCGAACTTCTTTATCGGTAACGGCACCATGGGTTTTATCTGCAAAAATGATGCAGTTCTGCAAGATTTCAATCACCGATGTTCCATCGTGACGAGCTGCCTCGAACATAACTTCAGTCATCAGTTTCACATTGGTATCCACCGCACGGGCAAAGAAAGTTCCTTGTGCCCCAAGTACCAGTTCTCCCGGATTAAACGGATGCTCTATTGTACCTTGCGGCGAAGTCTTGGTCACACTTCCCATAGGAGTGGTAGGCGAATATTGTCCCTTGGTAAGGCCATATATCTGGTTGTTAAACAGCACGATGTTTACGTCGATATTACGCCGGATAATATGGATAAAGTGGTTTCCGCCGATGGCCATGGAGTCACCGTCGCCGGTGGCAATCCAAACGCTTAGGTTCGGGTTGGCAATTTTAACACCCGATGCTATGGCATTGGCACGACCATGGATTCCATGAAATCCGTAAGTATTCACATAATAAGGAAAACGTGAAGAGCATCCGATACCGGAAACCATCATAAAATTTTCCTTACGGTACCCGATTTTAGGAAACACGTTGGCAATGGAAGCAAGTATGGCATGAGCACCGCAACCGGGGCACCATTTTACCATTTGGTCGCTTACAAAATCGGCTTTGTTGAGTTCAACAACCGATCTTTCTATGGTTTTATTTGGAAATTCGAACATAATTTTTACCTCCTAAAGCATTTCGTTAAACTTGGCCACCAACTCAGTTACAGTAAAAGGAAGTCCCATTACTTTATTATACTGAGTGTATTTAAAGTCGGGTTCTTTCATTCTCAGGTAGTTAACAAATTGTCCGCTGTTAAGTTCACAGACAATTATTTTCTTGAAACCTGCCAACACCTCATGAGTATTCTTTGGCAATGGCATAATGTGGTAAAAATGTGCGAGGCTGATTTTCTTGCCTTGTTTCTGCAATTCTTCAACGGCTGCCTCGGTAGTTCCGCGGGTTCCGCCCCAACTTACAACAAGTAAATCTCCTTTTTTAGCGCCCACAATTCCTTGTTCAGCAATAAAATCAGCAACTTTCTGCACTTTAGCTTCGCGCAGATCGGTCATTACCTGGTGATTCATCGGGTCGGTACTTACATTTCCCGAACCATTATCTTTCTCCAGTCCACCTATACGATGACGAAGTCCTTCCGTTCCCGGAATGGCCCATTTGCGAACCAGGGTTTCAGGATCGCGTTTATAGGGTTTATAATCCTTATCATTCGGTTCCGCCATAGGTGGCGTAATGGAAGGTAAGTCCGCTACTTTAGGAATACGGAAAAGCTGCGATCCGTTACCAAGCGAACCATCGGTAAGCAATATAACCGGGGTCATGTGTTCCAATGCAATTTTAGCCGACTCGTAAGCGTAGTTGAAACAATCAGCCGGCGAGGAAGCCGCAATCACTACAAGAGGTGCTTCTCCATTACGTCCGAACAATGCCTGCATCAAATCGCTTTGTTCACTCTTGGTTGGCAAACCTGTAGATGGTCCGCCACGCTGTACATTTACGATAACCAAAGGCAGTTCGGTCATTACCGCAAGTCCCATGGCTTCGCTTTTCAACGAAAGCCCCGGACCTGAAGTTGTTGTAAGAGCCAATGAACCGGTATAACTGGCACCTATTGCGGAACAAATACCCGCAATTTCGTCCTCGGCCTGGAATACTTTTGCCCCCAGGGATTTGTGCCTAACCAGTTCAATCAGAATTTCGGTTGCAGGAGTAATAGGATACGAGCCAAGGAACAACGGTCTGCCCGAGCGTTCGGATGCTGCCAGGAAACCCCAGGCTGTAGCAACGTTGCCGGTGATATTCCGGTAGCGGCCTGCAGGCATTTTAGCTTTAGCAATATGGTAGGAGGAGCCCAGAGTTTCAACAGTATCAGCATAGCTGTATCCAGTTTCGAGAACCAGTTTGTTGGCCTCGATCATCTGTGGTTTCTTTTTAAATTTAGTTTGGAAATAGCTTACCGTCGAATCTAATTTCCAACTGAAAATATGGTAAATAATACCCAATGTGAACACGTTACGGGTTCGGTCGGCTGTTTTATTATCAATGCCCAACTCCTTTAATGCGTTGCGCGTTAACATAGTAACAGGAGCTTTTACAAGGTTGTACCCGTTCAGGCTGTCATCTTCGAGCGGATTGGTCAAGTATCCGGCTTTTTTGCAGGTAACCTCATCGAATAAATCGGCATCCACAATAATAGTAGCGCCCGGTCGTGTCCATTTCAGGTTCGATTTGAGTGAAGCCGGGTTCATGGCTACAAGAATATCAACAAAATCGCCCGAAGTCTCAATTTTTTTACGGCCTACATGTACCTGGAAACCTGATACGCCTGCAATGGTGTTTTGCGGCGCGCGGATTTCGGCCGGATAGTCGGGAAAAGTAGCAAGGTCAAGGCCCAGAAGAGCTGCCGCATCACTGAAAAGTGTGCCTGCAAGCTGCATGCCGTCGCCTGAATCGCCACAAAATTTTACAACAACATCTTCTTTCTCGATGAAGTTTGTCTGGTCGCTCATGCTTATTTTTTTTTGAATGAATAACACTGCAAAGGTATAAGTTTTTAACAGACCCCGGATTTAAAATCTTATTTATACATATTCTAAAAAACTTATTTGCTGCATATATATTCATTTGAGGTACAATACTTTGAACAATTTTCTTTTTCGTTTTTTTTTTCGAAAACCACAAATTGCGCCATAAAATCGGCTTGAATAGCCTGCTAATATTTTTTTTACGCACATGGTAACAAGAATACTACTTATATTTGCAGCGTTAACTTTAAACTCCCAAAACAAATGGCTTACGTTATTTCTGACGACTGCACCGCTTGCGGAACTTGCATTGATGAGTGTCCTGTTGAAGCTATCGCCGAAGGCGATATTTACAAAATCGACGCTGATATTTGTACCGATTGCGGCTCCTGCGCTGATGTTTGTCCGGTTGAAGCAATTTCACCAGCATAATTTCACCAGATACAAGCAGAATTTAAAGCCTGTCCGAACCGGACGGGCTTTTTTATGCACAATTTATTCACTTTTTCTAACAGCATTTTTTTCGTGTCGTCCTACGCGAGGCCTGGTTTGATTTTCCATTAGTTTAACCAAATTTGTTTTATATCTCCGCTTGAATCAGGCATTTTTGTAATTTCCTTTTTCAAAAACAAAACTCAAAAAGTCACTGTTTTTTTTTAATTTTACACCCTCAGAAGTCCAATATACCCACATTGGGAAAACAAAAGCTTGTATATTTCACCGAATGGCCGACAAAGACGCGCTGTATATAAAAGGGCTGAAGGAAGGCGACCGCTATGTTTTTGAACAGATCTTCCGGAATTATTATCCTGCCTTGTGTAGTTACGCCCGTCATTATACTCACAACAAAGCCGATGCCGAAGAAATTGTTCAGGATTTTTTTTGTAAGCTTTGGGACAAACATCTTGAAATACATATCAATGCGGGATTAACCAGCTATCTGCGGAAGTCCGTCATCAACCATTGCCTGAACAGCACCCGCAAACTGGAAACCGAAAGAAAGATAATCCAATACGGCGAAAACCTGGAAGTAATTCAAGGCACAACCTACCAGGAATCGAACATCGAACTCAGTGAGTGTATAAGCAGAGCCCTGCTGCAGTTGCCCGATAAAAGACGCGAAATATTCGAATTAAGTCGTTTTGAGGGACTTAAATACCACGAAATAGCCGAAAAACTAAATATAAACATTAAAACAGTTGAGACCCAAATGACCCGTTCGCTGGATTTTATGCGACGGTACCTGAAAGATTTTATTGCTGTTATGGCACTGATAATTAGCAATATAACTATTCGCTAAAAGTTTATTTTCAGGGCTTGTAGGGGTAAAACCCATCTGAGGTGTCTATATAGTATCAAAATTAACGTTAAAATGTTGAAAAACCGTAAAATAGAAATGCAAATTACCAGCTATCTGGCAGGCGAATGTAGCCCGGCAGAGCAGCAGGTTATTGCCGGTTTGATACATACCGATTCAGATTACAGTGAAGTTTATGCCGCACTGAAACCAATATGGGACAATCCTGTATTTCAGCCTGTTTCCGAAAATTATAATGTTGATAATGCCTGGTTAAACGTAAGTAAGCATATCAGTGACAACCCGTTGAGTGTTGTACCTCACAGCCGGTTCAGGAAATCCGGTACAATTCGTTTACTTAAATATGCCGCAAGTATTGCAGCTGTTTTAATGGTTGCTTTTACCGTTTTTCAGCTATCGCACGAAAACAAAGCAGTAATGAAGAGTTTTGCATCAGGTAGTGCGGTTTCGTCGCCTGTCGCCTTGTCCGATGGTTCACATATTGTGTTAAATGCAGGTTCCGAAGTAAAATATCGCGAAAAATTTGGTAGTGACGGCAGAGAGGTTTACTTTTGGGGTGAAGCTTTTTTTGAGATCGCTTCAGATCCGACCAGGCCTTTTGTTATTGAAACCGGCGATGCCCGCATCAAAGTCTTGGGAACTTCTTTCAATGTGAAAGCGTATCCCAATACCGGTATAACTGAAGTTGTGGTGAACACGGGAACAGTTCTTTTCTATCATGTGGATAATAACAACAATATTTTAGGCCAGGTAGTGCTGCAAAAAGGCGACAAAGGAATTTACGACCGGATCTCCCGCAAACTGGCTAAAATGCGTAACAACAATCCTAATTTTATAAGTTGGAAAACCGGTATCCTGGTATTCGACCAAACCTCTCTCGATAAAGTTATGGAAGTTGTAGGTGAAAAATATGGAGTAACTTTCCACATCAAAGATTCCGAACTCTCGCGACTTAAACTGACTGCTACTTTTGATAACGAATCCCTTGATTCAGTCATAGAAGTGCTCAGCCTGGTTCACAAACTTCAATTTACACATAACGGAAAAGATTACCTGGTTAAAAAATAACAGGTTAGTCAACATCCGTTTTATGTCCGGCAAAAATACATTACCGGTTTTTTTATTCTCTTTATTCATTCTTATCCTTTTTCAGGGTAAGATTGTTTCTGCTCAGCAACCCTCTCTTCTCGACAAAAAAATATCCCTTACTTTTACTTCTGTCCCATTGGCGACAGTACTTCGCACCATCAGCGGCAAGATTGGTGTGAAATTTTCCTACAATCCCGAACTCATACAACCCGGCAGGGTCATAACCATGGGATTTACGAATCTTCCCCTTCGCGATGTACTCAAACAGCTGCTGAATGACCCGACGATTTCCTTTCATGAAATGGGAAACCAGATTGTGCTCTACCGCGCCGATTCACCGCAAAAAGCACCCGACCCAAACCAGGTATTAATTCCCGGAAAGCCTAAAATTGTACCTGCCACCCGGAAAAACCCTGACACTGTCTATGTTTTCCAGGTAGATACGCTGTTAATCAGCAAGACTGATACCATTTTGCGGAACATTATCATCACGCAATATGATACTGTAAAGATTGCAGATACCGTTTTTATTGATAAAACGGCTGCAACGGAGTTCGGAAAAATCCCGGAACCGCCAACGGATGATACCCTGGACGGGATTAATAAATATAAAAAAAACCAAGGGTTCTATGCGGGAGTGTACTTCGAAATGCTTCCCGGTTCGGCAACCTACCATAGCACAACAGATGATGCAGGCAAATACCTTTCGGCGATGGAACAGGCCGGAAACGGGAAGGTCGCAAATTACTCCTACGGTATGATTGCAGGCTACGATTTTTGGAAAATGAGTGTCCGGACCGGAATTGGGGCTACCCGTTTAGGTGAAAAATTTGCTTATTCGTACACCCGTGAAACGGGTGGTTTTTTCGAGACGGATACCATCGAAAAATACTATACTCTGACCGGCAACGACACTTCCTGGATATATATCACTGATTCTGCGTGGATTCCGAAAGATTCAAAAAAATATGCCTATCAGAACACCAATTCGTACAGTTATATTGATATCCCGTTTTCCGTAATACTGCAATTAT
>CAIXAQ010000968.1 GCA_903917425.1 uncultured Bacteroidales bacterium | reverse complement strand
GCGGATGAAATTTCCGCTTTGGCATTATCTGATTGGCCGACTGTCCATTCCATATTGGATTGGCCGCTACAAAGCCACACTTCGCCGACCAATATATTTTTAATGCGGATGGAATTTGTGCCTTTAACAAGCAATTCGTAAGGGCCGCCTGCGATTTCGGCATCTAAATTTACAGTCCATTTGCCGGTTTTATCTGCCTGGGCAAATTTTTCCTGTTTGTTAAACTGTATTTCCACTTTTTCATTTGGCTGTGCCCAACCCCATACCGGAATTAAAACATTGCGCTGCAATACCATATTATCGGCAAAAATACCCGGCATACGCACCTGAGCTTCAATAGCCGTAGCGATGAATAAGGAACAAACCAGTAGGACACAGTATTTTCTCATTTTTTGTTTGTTGAATTTATTTCTGGAAACTATCAATTAAGCAGTTCAAACGTATCTTTCAACCTGATATCATCAGATGATGCTCCGATCATAAGGTCAAAATCACCGGGTTCGGCTGCCCATTCCAGTTTTTGATTATAGAAAGATAGCTTTTCTTTATCAATCGCAAATTTAATGGTTTTAGATTCACCGGCTTTCAATGCTATTTTGCTGAAATCTTTTAATTCCTTTGTCGGACGGGCAATTGAGCCCACTTTATCCCTCAGGTATAACTGCACGATTTCCTCTCCATCGTATTTACCTGTATTTTTGATGGTTACCGATACTTCGAGGGTCTCGTTGCTTTTTATTTTTGCAGAGCTCAGCTTAAGATCACTATAAACAAAACTGGTATAACTCAGGCCGTAGCCGAAGGCATATTCAGGAAAAATGGATTCATCGAGGTACGACGAGTTTTGGTGATGGTTGGCATCGCCGGTAGCCGGGCGCCCTGTATTAAAATGGCTGTAGTATATAGGTATCTGCCCTACCGAACGGGGGAATGTAATAGCAAGTTTTGCTGAGGGGTTGTAATCGCCGAAAAGTACATCAGCAATAGCATTGCCGGCTTCGCTTCCCAGCCACCAGGTGTATAAAATGGCATTGGCATGACCGGCAATAAAATTAAAAACCAAAGGCCGGCCTGCATTTATTAAGACTACGATCGGTTTCCCGGTGGCTAACAATTCTTTAAACAAATCTTCCTGTACACCGGGAATACCTATTTTGCTGCGGCTCCTGGCCTCGCCACTCATATCCCTTTTCTCGCCAATGCTGAGTATTATAACATCCGCCTGTTTTGCAACGGAAACGGCTTCGGCAAATCCATCCTTATTATCTCCTTCAATGTCGCAACCTTTGGCATATAATAATTTAGTTGCTGCACTGACGCAATTCTGCACCCCTTCCCATTGCGAAACTATAAAGTTGGAATCCACGCCGGGTACTTCAATATCCCAGAAACCTTTGTTTTGTTTCAGTGCTTTAACCAGCGGGCCAATAAAAGCAATGGTTTTCGTATTTTTTGATACGGGCAGTAATTGGTTTTCATTTTTCAGCAATACGATGCTTTTTGCCGCTACTTTGCGGGCGATTTTGGCATGTTCGGGATTGTTCAAAGCTTCCTGTTCTCTTTCGGCATTGCAAAACCGGTAAGGATCGTCGAAAAGACCGAGTTCAAATTTCTTTTGCAAAATGCGTCGTACGGCATCGTCGATCAAGGCAAGCGGGACTTTGTTGTCATTTACCAATTGAGTCAGGTTGTTTTTGTAACAGCGGCTTTCCATATCCATATCGCAGCCAGCCGTGATGGCACACAGGGCTGCTTCGTATCTGTTTTTTACGTTTCCGTGATTTATCATTTCGCCAACGGAGCCCCAATCGCTTACAACAAATCCTGTAAAGCCCCATTTACCTTTCAGGATATCACGTTGCAAATAAGTATTTCCCGTGGCAGGTACCCCGTTAATATCGTTAAATGAATTCATAAAAGTAGCTACGCCGGCATCTACCGCCGCTTTAAAAGGGGGAAGGTAAGTTTCCCACAACAAGCGGTCGCTCATATCCACCGAGTTGTAATCACGGCCGCCGATAGCGGCGCCATAAGCGGCAAAATGTTTGGCACAAGCCATTACCGAATTAATTCCACCAAGTTTTTCATCCTGAAATCCCTGAACCCGGGCTTTGGCGATGAGAGATCCCAGGTACGGATCTTCGCCGGCTCCTTCCATGACCCTTCCCCAGCGCGGATCGCGGGCAATATCAACCATAGGGGCAAAAGTCCAGTGTATGCCGCCGGCACTTGCTTCGTTGGCAGCTACCTGTGCCGAAAGTTTTATTGCATCCATATCCCAGCTACAGGCTTCGGCCAAAGGAATGGGGAATGTGGTTTTGTATCCGTGAATTACATCCTGCCCGAACAACAACGGAATTTTCATTCGCGATTGCATCGCTTTTTCCTGCCAGCTTCGGGTTCGTTCGGCTCCCAGGCAATTGAGGAGTGAGCCGACCTGCCCGTTACTGATCTGTTTTGCTTTATCGCTGTCAACGGTTACCGGGCCGGTCGCGGTCCAGTCGTCGTTATATTGGTTTAACTGGCCGATTTTTTCTTCAAGCGTCATCAGCAACAAAACAGAATCGACCCTCTGGCTGATCGGTTTTTGCTGTATTTGGGCAAACGACGCCATGTTTGCACATAAAATGATCAGTGAGAGGCTGAGCTTGAAATTCATTTTCCGTAAGAACTATTTTTAAATACACGTACATAATCCACTTCCAAAACCTTAGGGAAACCGGTATCTTCAACACCGAATTTCCCGCCCCAGTTACCACCGACAGCCAAATTAACGATCAGGTAAAAAGCGTGGTCGAATGGCCATTCATCCTCTGATTTGTGCCTGTTATCAAAGTGGTTGTATATCTTATCGTCCAGCAGGAAATCAATTTTTTCGGGGGTCCATTCTATCGAAAACACATGAAACGAATCGTATGGATTGGGAATAAAAACGGCTTTTCCTTTTTGAGTTCCTTTTGTATGGTTATAGGTTTCAGAATGAATGGTTCCGAAAATGCTGTCTTTTTCGTAGCCGACGTGTTCCATTATATCGATTTCGCCACATTTCGGCCAACCGATAGTGCCAACATTGTTGCCTAACATCCAGATGGCCGGCCAGATACCTTTGCCTGCCGGAAGCATTGCCCGCACTTCAATTTTACCGTATTTAAAATCGCTTTTTCCTTTGGTGAAAAGCCTTGCCGAAGTATACTGCCTGTCCTCTTTTGCCTGTTTTCGTGCAATAATATGGAGTCGGCCATTTTCGACCCCTACATTCGAAGTATCCTTATAGGTATAAAACTGCAATTCGTTATTTCCCCAGCCATCACCTCCAACCTCGAAATCCCATTTCGTGCTGTCGGGCAAACCGGTATACGAAAACTCATCACTCCACACCAATTTCCATCCACGCGAAACCGGTGAAAGTTTGGAGCGTTCCAATGCCAATTCAGGCTCATTGGTGGTAATAAAATCGAAGCCGTTTGCAAGCAACCAGTCCATCTGGTCGACATCATTCACTGTCCAGGCATTCAAAGCGATTTTATTGATTTTGGCATTTTGTATCCAGTCAGGATGGTCGGAGTACACGGAATAATAAAAATCGGCCCCGCGGATACCATTGGATTTCAATTGGTCGGGCGATTTGTCACCTTCGAGGTATTGAGTGTGTGCATCGGGATTTAGAGCAACGATCCTTTTCAATATATCATAATCAAAACTGATGTACACGAACATTTCTATTGCATTCAGTTCACTTACCAGCAGCACAACTTTTTCTGCAGTAACGATTCCGCGCGCTTTGCTTATTTCCGAAGGCTTTATTTCACAAACAAGGCGGGTAGAAGTATTTTTTTGGAGGCCGGCATGTATATATTCGCGCAAAGTGGGCAGCTTTTCCCCGTTTGAAAGCCGGAAAGACATCAAATCCTGGTACGTACTTTTTTCGATCGCCAAATGGTTGTATTCAGGATCATGGTTGATTACAAGTGAATCGTCGGCGGTCATCCACACATCAAATTCCGAACCGGTACAATTTAATTCGATGGCGTGTTTCAGCGAGGCGATTGAATTTTGAGGCAGATTGTTCTGTTTCCAGGCACCGCGATGGGCCACCACATTATTGGCCGCAAAAACGATCTTAACGCCTGATGCTTTGACCGAAACGTTAAACAGAATAAGGACAACCAAAGTAAGTGAAACGGAGAAAACAAGCCTCATTTCGGGCAATTTTAGGTTTAATAAGGGCATAAAATTAGGCAAAAATGTAGAATTGAAGAAAAGTAAAATTGACAATAGGGTTTATCTGCCTGTTAATAAGCATATTGACAGGCGGAATTCGGTTTTTGAAGTTAGTTTCCCTTGCATAATTGAGCCCATAGTAAGGTAATTCATGGTGCTTGCAGTCAAATGGCTTTTACTGCAGGGGAAGGATAAATACCGCAATGCGCATGAACGCTTCAAGTCAACCATCGACCCGGTCGGTAGTAGATCATGACAAATATTTTCTTCACCCCCTTCTAATAACCACATAAATTTTGCGTTATTGCTATAAAAACCACTTTTCGGGAACATGCTCCTCAAAATCATCAGGAATATTGGTATTTGGATTCTTAGTATTGTTGCAGTTGCAGTTTTACTTCTCTTACTTGCGCAACGATTTCTCGGTCCGGAGGTTAAAAAACTGTTCGTTGCCGAAATCAACAAATCCCTTACCGCTACTGTGCAAATTGATGATATTCAACTCAGCCTGATTAAGGATTTTCCTCTCGCTTCGCTACGGTTTACCGGTGTCAGGATGAAAGAGACGACAAAAACACCTTCAAAAAACTATTTGCTAATAGCCGGAACGGTTTCCCTGCGCTTCAATATCTGGGATTTGATCAATGAAAAATACCGTGTTAAAAGTATAAAACTGGATGATGTAGAAATAGCACCTCATGTGTTTGCCGACAGCACCGACAATTTCCATTTCTGGAAACAAAGCAGGGGGAAAACCAGTGAAAATTTTAATTTTGATCTGCAGCATATTATCATTCGCAATCTGCACCTGAGGTATAGTGATGATGCAAATTTAACTTTTTTGGACGCGCATATCCCGGGATTTGTTGCCAAAGGCAATTTCGGAAACAGCAAATACACTCTCGATCTGGCAGGGAATATAGTGGTTCACAAATTTAAGTCTAACGAAACCAGTTATATTTCGGAGCGCGAACTTAATTTATGGCTTGCCCTGGATGCAGATAATGCTACCGGGCATTATACTATTTCGAAGGGTGCACTGGAAACCGGGAAGTTGAAACTTACGGCATCAGGCAGTTTCACATACAGTGAAGTGCAAAAACAGGTAAATATTGATGTCACTGCTACCGGTTCAACCCTCGAAGAAATGATTTCGCTCGTGCCGGCACGGTTTACAAAGAGTTTTGATGGCTACAAATTTCAGGGAAAGGGTGATATTTCAGCAAAGATCAATGGCTTGTTTGGCGGAAACAACCTGCCTGCGGCAAGCGTGCGCATTGATTTGCAGAACGGAGATATTACGGAACGAAAATCAGGGTTAAGCCTGCGTAATGTTTCGGCACTGGCAATGTATAGCGTAAAGCAGGATGGACAAAATGAGGTTCTCTCTGTCAGTAACCTGAAGGCAAAACTGGGCGATGGATTTGTAAGCGGTTCGCTGGTGGTAAGCGGGTTTTCTTCGCCTATGATTCAAAGTAATGTGAATGCCAATGTAAACCTGGCCGAACTTCAGCAATTCCTCAAATTCGGGTACTTTGCCTCCATGAGTGGCTGGCTGAAACTGAATATGGCATTTTCGGGCCGGATAGCCGACATACAACATCCTTCTTCCAGCGATTTCCTGAACAGTACCTTTACAGGAAACGGGAATATAAGGCAAGCAGATCTTGGCTTGAAAAATTACAATTTGCCTTTAAAAAACATACAATCCGTTTTCGCTTTTAACGGAAATGATTTGCAATTACAGCAACTTTCATTTCAGGCCGGGAGCAGCGATTTTAACCTCAAGGGATCCCTAAGCAATCTGTTATCGTGGGTATTTATAAAGGATGAAATCCTTTCCATCACGGGCTCGCTTGCATCGCAGCGGTTCGACTGGGATGAACTATCCGATGCGCAACAAGGCACTTCAACCGAATACCAGTTCAGGTTACCCGGAAATATCAGCATAAATAACCTGATGATCAGGAGCAATAACTTCACGTTTGGAAAATTTGTTGCTGCAAATCTGTCCGGAGTAGCACAATTGCGCGGTAAAATTCTTTCGGTGGCCGATATTTCCATGCTCACCTGCCAGGGAAAGGTCACAGGGCAGTTGAATGTGAATACCCGGGCCGAGAAATATTCGTTACTGCAAGTAAAAGCAAACCTTACCAAACTAAATGTCAAAACGTTATTCACCCAGTTTGGCAATTTCGGTCAGGATGGGCTTAAAGATGAGAACCTCGAGGGCCAGGTTACTTCCGATGTAATTTTCGCTTGTTCCATGCAAAATAACCTTGCTATCGATATGAATTCGATCAAGGCACATGCAGGAATCCTGATCGAAAACGG
Source organism: uncultured Bacteroidales bacterium (assembly GCA_903917425.1). Lineage (GTDB taxonomy): Bacteria > Bacteroidota > Bacteroidia > Bacteroidales > UBA4417 > UBA4417. The sequence continues at coordinate 2,651 of CAIXAQ010000968.1, read as the reverse complement.
GAGGCTGGTAAATTTCAGCCCGATGCAGAGTCTTTCCTCCTTTTTAAAAGTGGATGACCTGGCTGATATCCGTTTTGCTACCCTTCATAACCAGGTCGATATTTCTAACAGGGTGATCTATTTTCCGTCAATGGAAATAAAATCGAGTGCACTAGACTTGCAACTCATGGGCACACATACCTTCGAAAATGAGCTCGATTACCATTTTACCATCGCACTTGCCGATTTGCTCGCGTCAAAATTTAAAACACGAAACAAAGGTTTCGATAACCAGGCCGAGTTTGGACCGGTTGAAGACGATGGACGCGGCCGCACTAAAGTATATGTGTCACTCACCGGTACCGTCGATAACCCGGTGGTGAAATACGACAAACGTGCCATGCGCGAAAAATTAGCCAACGATTTGAAAGCCCAGAAGGTTGAATTGAAGCAGGTGTTGAAAGAGGAATTCAAGTGGATGCAGGGCGATACGATTAAAAAAGCGCAACAGAATAAAGAAAAAGAAATACTCAAAAAACAGGAACAGGGTAAGTTTGTGATTGAGTGGGACGATGATAAGAAATAGGCAAGCAGGAAAGAAAATAGAAAATGGAAAATAGAAAAAGGGCTTCTCTTTTTAACAGATTGAACCGTCAAAAAACTAAAAGCCATGATTTTCATACTGTCCCGAATCACAGCCTTGAAAGTATTGTCGTACATTTATAGCCCGAAAGGATTTAGTCAAATAATGAAATATAGCATTGGTGGGTCTTGATTTCCCATGAATAACAATGTTTTAGCCTTTTACAAACATCTTAAATGAAGCAATCTCCATTTAGCCGTTACAACATTTATAACCGCAAAAAGCACTGGAAAATTCTGCTGCTTTTATTTGCCATAGTAATTATTGCATTTTCGCTTTGGTATTCCAACGTATTGGTCAAAAAAATTGCACGTGACGAGCGCATGAAAATACGCACCTGGGCTAATGCGCTGCAAACCAGGGCTAATTTGGTGAATTCGACACAAAAATTTTTCGCCCAGGTACAGGAAGAAGAACACAAAAAAGTGGAATTGTATGCTGAGACACAAAAACGCTTCATTAATCTGAAGGAGAATGAGGATCCCAGTTTTTATATGAAAATCATTCAGAATAATACTACCATTCCTGTAATTCTTACGGATGACAAAGGCAATATTACCGAACATCTGAATACTGCTGATTTCAGTTCCGATACCATCCCTGGTATGGCAGAATACCTGAAAGAGTTCACCAAATATCCACCCATCCCGATCCATTATTACAAAAACGAGGTAAACTATATTTATTACACCGATTCCAAGTTATTTACCGAAATCCAGGGTGTGATGGCCGATCTGGTAAACTCCTTTTTTAGTGAAGTGGTAAATAATTCGGCTTCTGTCCCTGTATTGGTTACCGATAGCCTGCAAACCAAGGCATTAAACTATGGCCAGTTCGATACGTTAAAGATGCATGATTCGGCATACCTGCAGAAAATAATTCACGATATGGCTGCCGAAAACGATCCTATTGAAATAAACATCTCCGGGCAGGGGAAAAGACTCATCTTTTATAAGGACTCCTACGTTTTAACCCAGTTACGCTATTTCCCATACATCCAGTTAGCCATTATCAGTATTTTTCTGTTAGTAGCTTATATGTTGTTCAGTACGGCACGGCGCAGCGAGCAAAACCAGGTGTGGGCCGGGCTTGCAAAGGAAACAGCACACCAGCTTGGCACGCCGCTTTCGTCCATGATGGCCTGGGTAGATTATCTCGAAGCCAAGGATATTGACAGCGAAACGATCGAAGAACTCCGAAAAGATGTTAACCGTTTAAGTACCATTACCGACCGTTTTTCTAAAATCGGGTCGAATCCATCGCTTATTCCCGAAAATGTTGTTTCGGTCATTTACGACTCAATTTCATACCTCAAAACCCGCACATCGCAGAAAATCACGTATTCAATCAATAAGCAGCCCGAAGAATCCATCGTTGTACCATTAAACCTGCAATTGTTTGAATGGGTAATCGAAAATTTGGTGAAAAATGCCGTGGATGCCATGACGCGCCAGGGAACAATAACCATTGATATTCTGGACGAAGAACATGTTGTAAATATTGATATTGCCGATACCGGGAAAGGCATCCCGCGCAACATGTTCCGAACCATCTTTAATCCGGGTTACACCAGCAAACAACGGGGCTGGGGACTTGGATTATCGCTCTCCAAAAGGATAATCAACGAATACCATAAAGGCAAAATCTTTGTAAAAAGTTCAACCCCCGGCAAAGGAACCACGTTTCGCATCGTGTTAAAAAAAGAGGTTTGAGGGGGGGGGAGAAAATGGTTGATAGGTTGATGGGTTGATGGGTTGAGGGGTTGAGGGGTTGAGGGGTTGAGTTGTTGATAGGTTGATAGGTTGATAGGTTGAGGGGTTGAGGCGTTGAGGGGTTTGTAGGTTGGTGAGGAAATTAGCTGAAAGGTTGTTTTGCTGAAATGGGATCAATAATTATTCGAGAATTCACAAAAAGACATCGCGAAAATCCTCTGAAATTATTTATCAGCAACTTATCGGCTAACTTGATGTCTTTTCCGGCATGCTATTTCAGTTAGAAATTCAAAACATTAAACACTCAACACAAAATG
>CAIXAQ010000967.1 GCA_903917425.1 uncultured Bacteroidales bacterium | reverse complement strand
ACTTTCTCCTTGTTTATTAGTACGGCAGGGGGAATAATGAGTACGGGAGTCAACGACATGATTGTTTGAGCAATTCCTGCATTCGTATGCTGTACAGCCATCAGCGAAAAGGAAACGCCTAAAAAAGGACCGAAAACGGAACCGATTACCAACATTTTCATTGCTGTAGGATCGCGGAACGAAACCGGCAATTCCCGCCATCTGCCTAAAATAAAAAACAGAGTAGCAAAACCGATAAAACCTGTGATAACCCTGATTTGTGAAGCGGCAAACGGGTCGTAGTCCCGCATACCATATTTACTGAGTACCAGTCCCACACCTTGCCCGGCTGCAGCAATAATACCAAAAACAATGCCCCTGGTGGGATACGACATTGAAACCGATCTTTTCCCCGGAATTTTACCTGCAGGCGCACCAGTCGTCCGGGTAAATATAACTAAGGCGATCCCGGCAAGCGTGATAATCATAGCCAGCATGCTGGTCAAACTCATTACCTCACCTAAAAGAATCCAGGCGCCGAATGCAGCAAAAACAGGAGCCAGCGTCATCATTAGCATAGCTACGCGGGCACCTGTAACTTCATAGGCTTTAAAAAGGCAATAGTCGCCGATTACAAAACCAACAATTCCCGAAACAGCAAGCCAGGTCCAGGTATGGAGATCAGCATCAAGCGGAAAAAAAAGTCCCCGGTGGAAAAAGGAAAATAATGAGAGAAAAACTGTTGCCAAACCTAAGCGCAACAGGTTAACATGCATTGAGCCAATACGTTTGCTTGCAGTCTCGAAAGCCAGGGCAGTAATAGTCCAGAATACAGTAGTTAGCAATGCAGCAAATTCGCCCAAATGTGAAGTCATATACCTTAATAGTTAGCAGTGGCCAAAAGTAACTAAATGATTTATCACAAATCCGAATTGCGAAACATTTATAAAAACACTCGCTAACATTTGTTTCTGGCTTCGTACCTTTGCTGCCATTCATGCATATTTTAATGTTGGTTAATAGGTTGAAGGTTGATAGGTTGATAGGTTGATAAGTTTAAAAGATTATAAATTTATATTCTGACAAGTATCAGGCTTATGGATTAATAAATTGTTGATTTATACCTCTATAATAAGTATCCTGTCGATCAACCTCAACCAATAAACCATCTTAACAACTCAACCATCTCAACCTATCAACCATCTCAACAACTCAACAGTTCAACCCATCAACTCATAAACCAATCAACCAAATAATCCCCAATCAAATGCTTTTCAGCGATGAATATAAAACGATTACCGAAGTTGCACAGGGTTCATTCCGCGACAAAGGCAGTAAGTTTTTATCATTTGCCATTCCCGTTACAAACGAGCAGGAAATAAAACAGCAACTTGAATCATTCAGAAAGAAATATTACGACGCAACCCACCATTGTTATGCATATGTGCTGGGGTTCGATAAATCAGCTTACAGGGTGAATGATGACGGCGAACCCTCGGGAACGGCTGGGCGACCTATTTACGGGCAAATACTTTCATCTGATCTCACAAATATTTTAATTATAGTGGTGAGATATTACGGAGGAACAAAACTTGGGGTTCCGGGTTTAATACATGCATATAAGACCGCTGCTATTGAAGCTATTAATAGCGCTCCGATTGTTACAAAAATAGTAAAGGAGGTTTATCAGGTAGAATATCCCTATGAAATTATGAATGATGTTATGAAAATTATTAAAGATGAAGCATTAGAAGTTATCAACAACGACTTTGGCATGAAATGTGTTATCCGGCTGTCAATCCGACATAGCGAGTCGGCAAGGGTAACCGGTAAATTTTCGAAGTTAAACCAATTAGCTATTAATTACTTATCAATTTCTTAATAATAATTGTTGCAATCCAAATATTTTTTGATACATTTT
>CAIXAQ010000966.1 GCA_903917425.1 uncultured Bacteroidales bacterium | reverse complement strand
GATCGTTAATTATTTCAGCGCCAAAAGAATCCGGGGCTTTAGAAAATCCCGAACCTATTGCTTTCAAATAACTTTCTTTTATTGTCCAGATAGTATAAAAATAATCAAGTTGTTCATTTTTGTCTGCAAAACCGGTCATCCTTTCAAATTCGTTTTCTGTAAAACAATCCTTTGCAATACTTAAGTCTATAGGCTGCACCATTTCTATATCTATCCCTATTGGTAATTCGGATAAAGCACAAACTGACCAATCACCGGAATGTGATATATTAAAATGAATACCGGAAGGAGCGTAATAAAATGGTTTTCCATTTTTGTCCTGTTCAATCAGAATCTCAGAAAAATTCATATGAAGCTTTTCAGATAATACTAGCCTTGTCAACCACTCGCCGGCAAGTGATCTCAATGCATCTTCAACATGAAGGAATGAATCAATGCGGTTCCCTCGCTGGGTATTGAGAAAAGGATAAACCTTGTCGAAATAAAACTCTTCATACGCCTTGCTTGCCCGAGCAGCATATACCTCCACCATAAAATTCAATTTAGATTTACCAAGTCATACTATCACCATTTTTTTGCGAACCATTTTGCAATAGCCATAATTGTGAGCATGGGGGGAAGTCCTGGCGACTCGGGTAAAACACTCGCGTCGCATACATAAAGGTTGTCAATTTTTGTCTGCAAGTTTTTATCAACAACAACCCCAATAGCCGCAGCTGCCCCGTTATGCCCGCCATATAAACCTTCCCGTTTTTGAATCGTGTCAGGCTTGGCTCCAGCAGCCATCAACAGGACTCTTGCTGCCTCACCCCCCTTATCAAGACGCCTTCTGTCCTGTGCAGTGGCTGTTTTAGAAAAGGTACCGTCGGGAAAGATTCTTCCTTTTGCCTCATCTTTGATTTTGACTATTACGGCAAACAAATTATTGTTCATATAGGCATCTACATTGTCCTTAAGATAGTATTTCAATTTACTCTTATCCTTTAAAGAACCTGTAGAATGAATAAATCCTTCTTTCTCCAAAAACTCCGTGTTAACAAGTTGCATTGGCGGTTCATGAGATAAATCAATATCGGGAGTAATACCATAATAAAACTCACAAATATCAATGAATAAATTTTGCCCGGCATTTTTAATACCCGAGTTCTGAAGAATAACCGGAGATTTAATCCCGCCTGCTGCAAGGACTACTGAATTACCATAGTATTTAACAGGTCCGTTTGCCGAGATGCATTCTACCCCTTTGGCTTTGCTATTTTGTACAATTACTTTTTCGACTTTAGTGTTGTAGACCACATCTGCACCATGAGATTCAGCTTCCCTGAGAAAACTCAGTGCAGTCCATTTTGCCCCTGACGGGCAACCCAAACTGCAATTGCCGCATCTTGTACATTTTGTATGATCAATGAATTTGGGCATTTTCTGCATTCCAATCCCGGCTTTCTTACAGATTTCAAGCAATCTGATCGAACCATTAGGGGAAAGAAGAGAATCGTGAATCGGCGCCAGTCCGGTCTCTTTTTCAAGTTCCTCGTATTCTTGATCCAATACAATGCCGAATTCAGCAAGTTGTTTTTCCAGGCTACGCACACCATTTGCATTCGCTAACACAGTTGCGCCTCCAGCGCCATAAGCAGTGAATATATCGGTTCCCTCTACCGATTTCTCAAGGACAAATGGCAGGGGAAAAATAGTACTGCCTGATTCGACTATAAGGACTTTTTTGCCTTTTTTTGCCAGTTCTTTGGAGAGAGTTGCACCACCAGCTCCCGATCCTACAATGATAAAATCATAGTTCATATTTCTCGTTTTTAAATGGTTAAAAATGCTATTTCCCTGAGATAATTTAAAATCAACCTGAAATAATCATCATATTTTTCCGGATAATGGATGCCCGATAAAAGTACTTTTTCCATGACTTCCCTGGAATTCCAACGTGAAAAGGTCTTCCATTCCCTAGTCATGATATCTTTCCTTTCTTTCAAATAGAATTCCCTGATTGGATACATGGCATTTTTCTCATCTGCCATCGAAAGATGTTTTTCCTTCCATATATTTACAGGAAGAAGTTCTATTTTAAAGCCATCGCTTTCAATAATATCAATATACTCCCGCCAGGTGATCTCATAAGGATTGTTCATGTTGTAGGTATTAACCCCGTTTGAGGTAGTCGCCAGTTCAATAATGGCATCGGCCAGGGTATCTACGGGGGTCATTTCCATTGATCTCTTCCAATCAGGCGCAGCTCCCATTTGAATACACCCTTTCATAAGAAGAAGAGCATGGTTCTTTTCAGGTGGGCAGATTCCGTGTTTTGTGTCGCCGGTGATGTTGCCGGGTCTGAAAATATTAAT
>CAIXAQ010000965.1 GCA_903917425.1 uncultured Bacteroidales bacterium | reverse complement strand
ATGAATCACTATAAGTATAACCTTCTTGAAATTAGCAAGATAACGGCGTTTTTCGGAATAATAACTTTCGTTATCAACTTTCCCCGAAGTAATCATATCCAGATTGGTATAAAGTTGTTCCGCAGGTCCGAAAAGATCGAATTCACCTTTCTGTGCCCGTTTGATGGCTGTGTCTGCAATAATAAGCCGGTTAATCTCATTTGTACCTTCGAAAATACGGTTAATCCTTGAATCGCGGTAACCGCGTTCAACAGCCATTTCGGCCGAATAGCCCATACCGCCGTGGATCTGAACGGCTTCGTCAATTACATAATCCAGGGCTTCGGAACCATACACTTTCAACAAAGCTGCCTCAACTGCATAATGGCTGATTCCTTCAATGGTGGCACGACCGTGGTCCATGCCGGATGCTTTATTGACTGCAATCAGATCATCTATATCTTTACTGACGCGGTAGGTTGCCGATTCGGCTGCAAGAGTCTTGATTGCCTGCTGTGCAAGTTTGTGTTTAATGGCTCCGAAAGTAGAAATCAGCACACAGAATTGCTTCCTTTCATTCGCATATTTAACCGAATCGTTAATAGCTTTTTTTGCTGCCCCTATAACATTGGCCGCTAATTTAATACGACCCATATGCAGTATGCTGAGTGCAATCCGGAAACCTTCGCCCTGCTTGCCAATCATATTTCCGACAGGAATTTTAACATCGTTGTAGAAAATCTGGGCAGTTGACGATCCTTTGATACCCATCTTTTTCTCATCGGGAGCAATAACCACACCCGGCATATCTTTTTCAACAATAAAAGCACTCAGGATCCGATCCGTTCCAACTTTTGCGAAAACAGTCTGAATATCGGCGAAATTGGCATTGGTGATCCACATTTTCTGCCCGTTCAGGATGTAGTGTGTTCCATCTTCCGAAAGTATGGCATTGGTTTTGCCTGCATTGGCATCGCTGCCTGCGCCCGGCTCGGTAAGGCAATAGCATCCGATAAGTTCACCGGTAGCAAGTTTGGTCACATATTTCTGCTGTTGTTCCTCAGTGCCGTAATATGCAATTGGTAATGTCCCGATTCCGCAATGTGCCATAAAAGCAACCGAGAATGAATACCCGGCTCCTATCCTTTCGGCGGCAAGCATTTGCGTAACAAACGATTGACCAAATCCGCCTACATCTTCGGGTAATGCAATTGCAAGCAGACCCAGTTCGCCCGATTTTTCGAGTGTCGAACGCATCAGTTTAATATCGGGACTATCAAGTTGGTCCATGTTCGGATAAACTTCAGTTTCGAGAAAATCCTGGCAGGTTTGGGCAATCATCAACTGTTCGTCGTCGAATTCTTCGGGGATAAAAACATCTTTGGCTTCAACTGTGTTAACCAGGAACTCACCGCTTTTGAGTACTTTTCTGTTCTCCATTGTTTTTAATATCGTTATGTAGAAATGTATTTAATTGATATTGACTCAAGTGAATGTAATCTTATGAAATACATCAACTTTTCTGACTATGAATTTACGGATCCTGCCTATTGAATATCCAATGATTAAAAGAACAAGATGTGAAAACCGGGCGAAAATTACAAAAAATACATCATTGGATTTTATATATGTTGATAAAAATTAAGGTACTACCAAGAATTAAATGAAATTGGGTTCAGAAGGTCAGAAGACCGGAGTCGGAAGACCGAAGTAACTTTGCAACTGATACTACATTCCTGCTGTGATAGAAAGCAGCTCGGGTAAAGTTAATTGTCAGCCAATCCGTTACTTGTAATGGGATAATATTTTTAATGCATAACTTCCATCTCCCGTCTTCTGACTTCCGAGAT
>CAIXAQ010000964.1 GCA_903917425.1 uncultured Bacteroidales bacterium | reverse complement strand
TTCCCAACCAGGTGAACAATGTACTTGGGTTTCCATATGTTTTCCGTGGCGCCCTGGATGTAAGGGCAAAATGCATTAACGAAGAAATGAAACTGGCTGCTGCCTACGCTTTGGCTGAATTAGCAAAAATGCCTGTGCCGGAAGAAGTGAATATTGCCTACAATGCCACCAACCTGAAATTCGGCAGCGAATACATTATTCCCAAACCCAACGACCCACGCCTTATTCTTTACGTTGCCACGGCAGTTGCCAGGGCAGCCATGGAAACGGGTGTCGCCCGGAAGCCTATCGCCGACTGGCCCGCCTATGAAGCTGAACTCAGCAAACGACTCGGTCTCACCAACCCGCTTATCAAACAGATAAAAGCCCGTGCCAAAGCCAATCCGAAAAGGGTTGTGTTTGCGGAAGCCGAAAACTATAAGGTGTTGAAAGCTGCCGAAATTGTACTGGAAGAAGGAATGGCAATCCCAATTTTGCTGGGTAAAAAACGAATAATTGAAGAATTGATCGCACAATATGATCTCGAATTACCCGGTGTCGAAATTATTGATCCAACCAAGAAGGAACAACTCGAAATGCGGCAGTTGTTTGCCAGCCAGTACTATAAAAAACGTCAGCGCAGGGGTGTTAATTCACAACTCGCACTCGATTTTATGAGCAACCGTAATTATTTTGCGCCCAGTATGGTCGAGAATGGGTACGCCGATGCCATGATTTCGGGTTTAACCACAAGCTATCCCGAAACCATCCGCCCGGCTATGCGAATCATAGGTAAACAGAAAAATGCCAATATCATATCGGCCATGTATATTATGCTCACCAAAAAAGGACCTTTCTTTTTTTCTGACACCACAGTGAACATGAACCCTTCGGTAGAAACACTTGTCGAAATTACACTCCAGACGGCTCAGGCTGTCAGGGCTTTTAACATCGAACCCCGCATTGCCATGCTATCCTACTCTAACTTCGGGTCCGTTAAAGGAACTATTCCTCTCAAAGTACGCGAAGCAGTATCCATACTTCACCGCGATTATCCTGACCTGATTGTGGATGGCGATATGCAGGCGAATTTTGCAATAAATAATGAAATGCTTACCGAACACTTCCCTTTCAGCAAATTAGTGGGTGGTGCGGCCAATACATTGATATTCCCATACCTCACTGCCGGAAATATCGCATACAAACTGATACAGGAACTGTCGGGTGCCGATGCCATAGGTCCGATCCTGATGGGTCTCGACAAGTCCATTCATGTGTTGCAAATGGGGTCAAGCGTAAGCGAAATCGTTAATATGACAGCTATTGCAGTTATTGACGCCCAGACTCATGAGGCTAACAGGGATAAATAAATGATCGTATCTTGCTGTTATGCTGCAAGATAATAGGGGTAAGAACATTTACTAAAATATTTTCACATGAAATATTTAACATTGTAAATGTTTATTACTTTAGCAGTCGGTGAAATCAAAAAATTAAACACAGAAATTTATACTCCATGAAAAAAATTACTGTAATCGGAGCCGGAAATGTAGGCGCCACTGTTGCAAATGTTGTTGCGCACAAGGATCTTGCACGCGAGGTAGTTTTAGTCGATATAAAAGAGGGCACTGCCGAAGGCAAAGCCCTCGATATATGGCAAACTTCGTCAATTAATAACTTTAATACCCATGTTACCGGGTGTACAAACGATTATCTGAAAACCAAAGGTTCGGGTATTGTAGTAATTACTTCGGGCTTGCCGCGTAAACCAGGTATGAGCCGCGACGATTTAATCAAAACCAATGCGCTTATCGTTAAAGAAGTTACGGAGAAGGTTATTAAGTATTCGCCCGAAGCTATCATTATCATCGTTTCGAATCCGCTCGACGTAATGACATACGTTGCCTACAAAGCTGCAATGAAAGACGAACGCAAGGTTTTCGGTATGGCAGGTATTCTTGATACAGGCCGTTATCGCAGCTTTATAGCCGAAGCGCTGAGTATTTCGCCAAAAGATGTTCATTCCCTGTTGCTTGGCGGTCATGGCGACACCATGGTGCCTCTGCCCCGCTACACTTCGGTAGGCGGTATTCCCATCACGGAGTTGCTCAACAAGGAAGAAATTGATAAAATTGTAGATCGTACCCGCAAAGGCGGAGGAGAATTGGTAAACCTGATGGGAACTTCTGCATGGTATGCTCCCGGAGCAGCTGCTGCCCAAATGGTTGAAGCAATTGTGGATGACCAGAAACGGATTTTCCCCGTTTGCACCAAACTGAATGGCGAATATGGCCTGAAAGATGTTTTCCTGGGTGTTCCTGTCCGCTTAGGTGCGCAAGGCATCGAAGAAGTTGTTGAATTAAAACTTGAAAAAGATGAGCAAAAAGCATTAGAAGATTCAGCAGCATCAGTAAAAGGCATGATGGATGCTCTCGATGCAATGAATATTTTCGAAGACTAAAGCTTTTATTAGCTAATTTTAAGGCATCCTTCAAGTGTGAGGGATGCTTTTTTTTTATTTGGGAAACAGCATGAATAAATCTGAAAATTTATCTCCAATGAAGAACACACTACCGCGCAAAAGGAGATTTTAGATTTCAGGAATCCCCGTGAAATAAGCAAAGAATTCACAATTTGTAAGAGACAGTTTAAAATTGGTTTTTAAAGATTCTGAAGGGGCGAGGAGCGACAAGCAGGGGGGGCGATGGGCGGGAAAATACTGCGAATATGGACCTTCAATTGAGGATTCTTCCGTCTTCGGACTTCCGTCTTCCGACTTTTACACTTTCGGAGTAAAGATTTGGCAAATTTAAACAGTGTATAAAACTCGCTTTAATTAATAAATCTATGAAAAAGATAGTCGTCCTCACCGGCGCCGGCATCAGCGCCGAAAGCGGAATCCGCACTTTCCGCGACTCCAACGGCTTATGGGAAGAGCATCGCATCGAAGACGTTGCCACATTTGAAGCCTGGCAGCGCAATCCCGACCTGGTTCTCGATTTTTATAACCAGCGCCGAAAACAGCTTTACGAAGTAAAACCGAACGCGGGTCATCTGGCACTTGTCGAACTGGAGAAGAAATTTGACGTTCATATTATTACGCAGAATGTGGATGACCTGCACGAGCAGGCAGGATCTTCGAATGTGTTGCACCTGCACGGTGAACTTAAAAAAGTCAGAAGTACTGTTGACGATAGGTTGGTTTATACGCTTGATGGCTGGGAACTGAAGAAAGGCGATCTGTGTGAAAAAGGTTCTCAGCTGCGACCGCATATTGTTTGGTTTGGAGAAGCTGTGCCAATGATTGAGCCTGCCCAACGACTTTCGGCACAGGCGGATATCTTTGTTGTAATCGGCACTTCCCTCAATGTTTACCCGGCTGCCGGGCTTGTATATTATGTCAAAAAAGGAATTCCTGTCTATCTAATCGACCCTCAAGCTGAAATGCTTTCGGGGGTTCAAAACCTGACGGTCTTCCGCGAATCTGCCGGTACCGGTGTGCCAAAACTGGTGAAGCAATTAGTCTCAGGTAGTGAGGATGCAAAATAAAAAATCCATGCTGCGAAACGTAAAATCACCGAAAATTGACATGGACAGGGCTCAGGGTTAATCAAAATCGCTGTTTTTAAAAGCACGACAACAATAGTTAATCGGCTTATCCGTTCAATACTGTAAGATTCTTTGCTAATTTTGCGGCGAACCGGAAAATCAAAGTTATTTAGCTGAAATGTATTGGTGTTAAATTAACG
>CAIXAQ010000963.1 GCA_903917425.1 uncultured Bacteroidales bacterium | reverse complement strand
CCGTATTCGGCACCCACATCCATCAGCAATAAATCGCCGTCGTTACAATTGTTGAAATTCGTGTTGTAATGAAGGATACACGCATTTGCCCCCGAGGCAATAATGGGCGGATAAGAATGCCCCTGGCTGCCTTTACGGATAAACTCATGAGAAAATTCAGCTTCCACCTCATATTCCTTTATTCCGGGTTTAACAAATTTCAGAACCCGGCGCAGTCCTTCGTTGGTAAGGTCGCAGGCTTTTTGCATCTGCATAATTTCTTCCGGCTCTTTTACCAGTCGCAGATCGGTGACAATAGGTGCGAGCCGCTCATATGAGTGAACAGGGAAATCCTGGCGCATCTTTAAAGCAAACCTGTTATCGCGCAAGGGAACATCGGTTATAAATTTGGGATATTCGTTCTGGTTCAGATAAATCACCTGTACCCTCGATACAAGGTCGCGCAGCGTGATTTCAAAATCATCAAGCCATTTCACGGTCTGTATTCCCGAAACCTGCCGAACCTGCTCCATGGTATATTTATGGCCGTTCCAGGTAACCATGAGGTCGTTGGTTTTTACCGTGAAAAGCATTTCGCGCATGCTTTCAACAGGGTGGCCGGGGCATAGAGTCAAAATGCATTTCTCCTGGTCGAGACCCGTGAGATAAAACATATCCGAATTTTGCCTGAATATATAAGTCTGATCGCCAGAGCGTGGCATCTCATCGTTGGAGTTGACGATGGCAAGTGAAGAGGGTTTCAGCTTTTCAACAAGTTTTGCCCGGTTTCGGATATACATTTCTTTGTCAATCGGAAGGTAACGCATAGTGCTGATATTTAAGTAGTTGTTAATCGGATTTGTTTCTTTGAAAATATTATTTTTTTTTTTGCTTTTTGCATTGAAATCAAATGGTATTGTCTCTATATTTGTTCCACTCGCAGGCAGCCAAAAGTATTAATTATTTCCTAAGCCGGGATAGGTGTTGCCTCAAAATATTTCAAATCATTAATCGTATGGGCAATAAATTATTATCTTACTCCTCGATCACCAAAAAAATTGTAATGGCCCTTGCCGGTCTGTTCCTGATTTCTTTCCTGCTTGTTCACCTGGGCATTAATCTGTTGCTTTTAAGCAACGATGAAGGAGCTGCTTTTATGGTAGCTGTTGGGTTTATGACAACCAATCCCCTGGTAAAAATCATGGAGATTTTTCTTATGGGCGGTTTTGCCGTTCACATCCTTATCGGGCTGATCATTCAGATACAGAACTGGATGGCACGACCGGTCCGTTATAAAGTCGAAGGGTACTCGCACCTTTCGTTCTTCTCAAAATACATGATCCATACGGGAGCTATAATCTTTATTTTCCTGGTCATTCATTTCTCCAATTTCTATTTTGTAAAACTGGGGTGGGTCAGCCCTCCGGGAAACCTGGGAAAGGAAGACTTCTACCAGATGGCCATCATGTTGTTTGCTGATAAGTTTTATGCCATACTTTATGTTGTGCTCATGGTTTTTCTGGGATTTCACCTGCACCATGCTTTTCAGTCGGCATTTCAAACCCTGGGGCTTAACCATACCAAATACACGCCGTTTATCAAAGTGGTCAGTACCATATATTCGATAGTGGTTCCTTTAGGCTTTGCAAGCATTCCGTTGTTTTTTATTTTTGTTAAGTAACAGGCGCATCAAATGGCTGATTGTCAGCTTATAAAAGTATAATTTGTATGACAAAACTCAATTCAAAAATACCACAGGGGCCGGTTGCAACAAAATGGAGCAATTATAAAGATCACATCGCCCTGGTTAACCCTTCCAATAAGCGAAAACTTGATGTTATCGTTGTTGGTACCGGTCTGGCAGGTGCATCTGCCGCTGCTTCATTGGGCGCTCTGGGATTTAACGTTAAGGCTTTTTGCTACCAGGACAGTCCGCGACGCGCACATAGTATCGCAGCACAGGGAGGTATAAATGCAGCCAAAAACTACCAGAACGATGGCGACAGTGTTTATCGTTTGTTTTACGATACCATTAAAGGTGGCGATTACCGTGCACGTGAAGGCAATGTGTACCGCCTGGCTGAAGTAAGTAATAGTATTATTGATCAGTCAGTTGCCCTGGGTGTGCCCTTTGCACGCGAATATGGCGGTTTGCTCGATAACCGCTCGTTTGGCGGAGCCCAGGTTTCGCGGACTTTTTATGCCCGCGGTCAAACCGGGCAGCAGCTTTTGCTAGGTGCATACAGTGCCATGAGCAGGCAGGTAGCCCTCGGAACGGTCGAATCATTTATCCGCCACGAAATGCTCGACGTGGTACTGGTTGATGGTCGCGCACGCGGAATTATTGCCCGCAACCTGGTAACCGGTGAAATTGAAAGGCATTCGGCTCATGCAGTCGTTCTTGCAACAGGTGGTTACGGCAATGTTTTCTTCCTGAGCACCAATGCTATGGGGAGCAATGCTACCGCCATCTGGAAGGCATATAAGAAAGGTGCCTGTTTCGGAAATCCCTGCTTTACACAAATTCACCCTACCTGTATCCCGGTGCACGGCGATTTTCAGTCGAAACTGACGCTGATGAGCGAAAGCCTCCGCAACGATGGTCGCATCTGGGTTCCGAAACGAAAAGAAGATGTGGAAGCCTTACGGCATAATAAAATGAAACCCAAAGAAATCGCCGAAGAAAACCGCGATTACTACCTCGAACGCCGTTACCCTGCTTTCGGGAACCTGGTTCCTCGCGATGTGGCTTCGCGCGCCGCCAAAGAGCGCTGTGATGCCGGATTTGGCGTTGGCGAAACCGGGCTGGCTGTTTACCTCGATTTTGCAGCTTCCATCAAGCGACTGGGTCGCAATGTGATTGAAGAGCGCTATGGCAATCTTTTCCAGATGTACCAGAAAATCGTTGACGAAAATCCTTACGAAAACCCAATGATGATATATCCTGCCGTGCATTATACCATGGGTGGACTCTGGGTTGATTATGACCTGATGTCGAACGTTCCGGGATTGTTTGTTGCAGGTGAAGCCAATTTCTCCGATCACGGTGCAAACCGGCTGGGCGCCTCCGCATTGATGCAGGGATTAGCCGACGGGTATTTTGTTCTTCCGTATACTATTCAGAATTACCTGGCCGACCAGATCAATGTTCCTCGTTTTAAAACCGATTCGCCTGAATTTGCAGAAGCGGAAAAGCAGGTACAGTCGGGATTACAGAAACTTGTCGATGTAAAGGGCAGCAAACCTGTCGATTATTTCCACCGTCAGCTTGGCAAAATTATGTGGGAATATGTTGGAATGGCGCGTAACAAAGCCGGCCT
>CAIXAQ010000962.1 GCA_903917425.1 uncultured Bacteroidales bacterium | reverse complement strand
TCAATGCCGGCGAAATGAGGAAAACAAGCAGCATGGGCGACATGACGCGTATGCTCAACAACCCGGTTTTCGAGCACGAAGGTGCTTACCTCTACTGCGACAGTGCATGGCTATACGAAACAACCAACACCATCGACTGTTATGGTCATGTCCGCATTAAATCGAGCGATACGCTTAACCTTTATGGTAAATTTCTGCATTACGACGGCAACACTAAAATAGCTATTGTTCGCGACGATGTGAAACTTGTTGATAAACAGTCTACTCTCACCACCGATTTCATGGTGTTCGACCGGAATACTGGGGTTGCGAACTACACATCGGGCGGTAAAATGGTAAATGGCGACAATGTGCTAACCAGCCGCCGGTGTTTTTATTACACGAATCAAAAACTGATGTATTTCAGGGATGATGTGGTGCTTACCAACCCCGAATACAAGATAAACTGCGACACATTAAAATACAATACCGTTTCGCGCATTTCGTATTTCCTCGGGCCGACCATTCTGAGAGGCAAGGATAACTATTTGTATTGCGAAGACGGCGAATATAACCGCGAAACCAGCAAATCGCGCTTCAGCATCAACGCTTTACTGGTCGACAATGACAGCCGGCTTACCGGCGACAGCTTGTACTACGACGGGAGAACCAAGTACGGAAAAGCCATAAACCATGTTGTTATGACCGATACGGTTCGGGATGTGGTGATAAAAGGCAATTTTGCCGAATACTGGCGAACCAGGGGTTATACAATGATTACCAATCAGGCAGTAGCCATCATGGGCGACAAAAAAGACACCCTGTACCTTCATGCCGATACATTGAAGGCAACCTTTGATACAATCCGAAACGAAACCAAGGAACTTTTTGCTTTTCATAACACACGTTTTTACCGCAAGGACATCCAGGGTGCCTGCGATTCGCTGCATTACAGTTTTGCCGATTCACTTATCAGCATGTTCCGGTCGCCGGTATTGTGGGCCGACCAGAACCAGCTTACAGCCGATACCATTAAGATACTTACCGGCAATAACAGGATCAGGCAGATTTACATGTACAACACGGCTTTTATAGTGTCGAAAGATTTACTCACGACCTACAACCAGATCAGGGGTAAAAATATGATAGGCCATTTTGTGAATAACGAACTGACCAGCATTGATGTAAACGGGAATGCCGAAACCGTGTACTATGTGCGCGAAGACGATAAAGCGCTTATCGGCGTAAACAAGGCAGCTGGAAGCCGGATGAGGCTTTACGTTGTTGGTAGTAAAATTGAAAGTATCATGTACTTTGATAAACCCGCAGGGAATATGTTTCCTGACAAGGAAGTGCCCGAAGACCAGCGCCTGCTGAAAGGTTTCAACTGGCGCTTACACAGCAGACCGCTAAATAAAGACGATATCTTCCGAAATCCAAGCGTGGCGCCGGTTGTGGGGGAGGAATGAGGCACAAGATATGAGATATGAGTTTCTGGTTTCTAAGTGCCTGGTGCTGAGTGCTGAGTGCTGAGTGCTGAGTGCTGAGTGTTGAGTGTCAAGTGCCTAGTAACCAGCGCCTAGTGCCCAGTTTCCAGATTCCAGTTTCCAGTTTCCAGTTTCCGGTTTTTATTTGTGGACGTTACGGATAAATTCCTCCACTTCAGCAACTCCACCCTGGTAAATAAGGTAACCGTTGTAAGGCTCACGCGGGGTTGTCTCGTCGTTGATCGGTGTAAGCATCAGCCTCCTGACTTCTTCGAGGTCGCTGGTTTGACCTAAAGCCCAGCCAAGTTTAATATACGCCACTTCGGGCAACATATTTTCGGCCGGAATAACACCTTTCGCCATCAGGTCGCGGCCTGTATCGTAAACAAACATATGCACATAGCCCCAAAGGGTTTGAACTGTCATATAGATGGCAACGCCGGCTTTGGCAGCACGCTCAATGGCCGGGTAAAGGGGTTTGTTTACATGTCCGAGGCCGGTTCCGGCAATCACAATGCCTTTATAGCCGTGTTCGACCAGCGAATCGATAATATCGGGCTGCATATTCGGGTAGTAGTAAACAATCGAAACTTTTTCCTCGAAATAAGGCAGAATGGTAACTTTACGGTCTTTGCGGCGATGGTTGTATATTTCTTTAATCGGCTTCAGCCCTTTGCGGGTGATGGTGGCCATAGGAGTATCGCCAATGGTACGGAAGGTAGAACGGTATGAAGAGTGCATTTTACGTACACGGGTACCCCGGTGAAGGAAACCGTATTCGTCGCTTGTAGGTCCAAACATACAAACCATCACTTCGGCAATATCGCCATGCCCTGCGGCAGTGCAGGCATGCATGAGGTTGAGAGCCGCGTCGGAACTGGGCCTGTCGCTCGAACGCTGCGAGCCTACAAGCACTATGGGAACAGGCGAATTCTGAACCATAAATGTAAGCGCGGCCGCCGTGTGATGCAGGGTGTCGGTTCCATGACCAATTACAATTCCATCCACACCGGCTTCTATTTCCTTACCGATGGCAATGGCTAATTTTTTATAATGATCGGGTGACATGTTTTCGCTGAAAACGGCGAATACTTTTTCGGTTGTGAGGTTGCAGATGGATGCCAGTTCAGGCACAGCACCATATAATTCGCCAGGTGAAAAAGCGGGAATAACAGCTCCGGTGCGGTAATCGAGGCGCGAAGCAATGGTACCTCCCGTACCGATAAGTTTCACCTTGGGCAGGCCTTCGGTGTAAGGGAACTCCTTTTCAGGAATCTTATAGTTTGCTTTTTTATAGCCGGTTTCCTTAATATCGGTAATGGTGGCTATATCAAGCCCAATGTTATAACCGGTAGGAATTTTCATGACTATGTGCTTATCATCGTCATTTTCGGATCTCGGAAGCACGGTTCCTGTAAATTCGCCCCTGGTTGTTTTTACCACTGCCTGGCCCCAAACCCTGACATTGTATTTCTTTAGTACCTCGAGAGATGCACCTTTATATCCTTGAAAAATGTCGTCAGTCATTTTGTATTTTTGATTTACGATTTACGATTTACGATTTAAACCATTGACAGTTCCCAAGCGTACATCGTCCATCGTCAAATGTAAATTTTGTTTATTGGTAGTATTTTGTTTTCAATTCCCGGCCCTATTCCCCAAAACCTGATCCCTAATCCCCTTTTGCAACCGCCTCATGCAAAGCTATCATGCTTAAATTCCCTTCGGCCTGCCTGCGCAGCTGACCCATGATCCAGTTATGTTCCACATCCGGTCCTTTTGAGAGACGAATTTCGGCCAGCTTATTCCTAAGGAAAGGTATTTTTGATACTATTTGTTCTTTAGTCACCGCTTTAAAGTTGATGCTGGTAAGCACCGATTCAAATTCCATCTTAGGATATTGATACACCAGAGGCAGCATCCGTCGGGCAATGCCGGAATCAAGTTTACGCTGTTTGATAAAACGCAGGAGTGCATACACTATTTTATAATCGAATTCGGCGGCAGGTTTATATTGCCCTTCGACCCATTTTACAGCATGTCCGAAAAACTTTCCGACAAATGCCGGGTTCATTTCCAGTTCGGTAACGATCCTTTCGATAAGCGGGAAAAGATTTTTCTTAAAAATATAAGTATAGCAATCTTCAGGCACTTCCCAGTTTTTAAGTTGCTGGTATCTGTCGAACACCTCAACTGGCTTGTTTTTACCCAGCGATTCGATGTACTCATTTTCCAGGGGGATCGGTGCTGAATCGGTATCGGGGTACATACGGTCGGCTCCCGGAAGCACCCGTTCGAAAATAGTGGTACCATTTTCGAATGACTTGCGTGTTTCGGGCGGAACTCCGGCAAAAGCCATACGGCAACGTTCCTCGATGGTTTCGAGAGCTGTGTTAATATCGGCTTCCGGTCCCCGGATAATAAGCTGGGCATCGTTTTCGCCCGGTTTCAGCAAGGCATTCACCTTATCCCAATCGGATGATAGAAACTGAGGATCAAATTCCTCACTGTGTGTCATATTCGGCAATTCGATGCAGGCAATAACTTTCAACCTTTCGGTAAGTTCGTTTGCGAACATTTTTCCCGGCTGGGTGAAATGCGACATAATCCCTTTAAATCCCGGCAAGTTGACAGCAACTAACTTATTCCCAGTGTTTTTCGCCTCTTTTGCAAACCCGTTCTTTGTGCTGAACGAATGTACATCTAACACAACATGCGATTGCTTCCAGGTTTTAACATCGGCAAACCGCGAAAGCAGTTGCGTACGGATAGCGAGCAACGACCACTGCCTGAAACATTCGATATGCGTGAGTTCGGGAATCCAGCGGCTGTGAGCCACACCTTTAATCTCGACCCTTGTTCCGCCTTTGCAGCTAACGTTTACGTCCTCGCGGCCCGCGCCAATCCCGGTGCGCACTTTGCCCGTGCTGCGGCCCAGGAAACGGATGTAATTGCAGGCTTCTTTCACCTCGTCGGGGTTAGTCATTTCGGGATATGTTACCGTTTCGATGAGCGGCATTCCCAGTCGATCGGTGCGGTAAATCCGGGTATGGCCTATATCACTCACTTCGCGGCACGAATCTTCCTCGAGACTGAGTTGAATGAGCCTGATCTTTTTATTCTTTAAAGGAATTTC
>CAIXAQ010000961.1 GCA_903917425.1 uncultured Bacteroidales bacterium | reverse complement strand
TGGATGAACTCTATCAAACTTCAATCCTTTTTTAGCTTACACGACAATTTGTCACGTTGGATGCTAAGCACATTCAACGCATCAACCGGCTAATTGTTTTAACTTTGCCAAAGTATGTAAGT
This sequence comes from uncultured Bacteroidales bacterium, assembly GCA_903917425.1. Lineage (GTDB taxonomy): Bacteria > Bacteroidota > Bacteroidia > Bacteroidales > UBA4417 > UBA4417. The sequence continues at coordinate 6,934 of CAIXAQ010000961.1, read as the reverse complement.
TCAGACTTAAAAACTACCTGACAATGAAAGTTGATATTATCCGTCTGCCCGAAACCGATTCAACCAACGATTACGCCATCCGGTTGCTTTCTCAGAACCGCCCTGGCGAAGGTTGCGTTATCATAACAGACCATCAAACCAAGGGTAAAGGCCTGGATGCCAATACATGGGAAAGTGAAAAAGGCATGAACCTCACATTCAGCCTTATACTCTATCCCGAATTTTCTGCCAGCCAGCAGTTTTTGCTGAACAAAGGAATTTCGCTGGGCATTTATGACTTTTTAACTGCAGAACTGCCGGAATCCGAAATTTCTATTAAATGGCCCAACGATATTTATTGTGGTGACAAAAAGATATGCGGGATTCTGATACAGAACTCATTGATTGCCGATCGGTTTGATTATGTGGTAGTTGGAATAGGTCTTAATGTGAATCAGACTCAATTCAGAAGCAAAGCTCCTAACCCGGTTTCAATGAAAATACTGAGCGGAATTGACTTCAATCTTCAGGAAATGCTCGAAAAATTGCTGCATACTATTCTTGACCGGTATTCGCAGGTAAGGTTTAAACCTGAAAAAATAGAAAAAGACTTTCAGAAAGTACTTTACCGTATGTTGGAATGGCACGAATACGAAGTGAAGGGGACGGTTGTAAGGGCCAGGATCACGGGTACAAATACTTACGGTCAGCTAACGCTTGAAACAGAAACCAATCCCATCGTAATATGCGATTTGAAGGAGGTGAAGTTTATGCTTTAAGCTTGTGAGGCTTGAAAATCAGAGGCAATAAATGTTAATAAGTGAGAATCAAAAAAAAGGTTCTACTGAGATTTAAAGGGTAAAAACATATTGCCGGAAGCCAGAAGACGGGAGTCGGAAGCAACAATAAAAAATAATTTCTCCCTTACAAGCAAATACCAGATTTTATGACAATTAACTTTATTTGACTTGGTTTTTAACAAAAGAAGGCATTTTCATTTTTAAAGACACTTCTGACTTCTGACTTCGGTCTTCCGGCCTATAAAAAGTAAAATTCCATTCAATTCGCTTAGAACCAAAAAATAATACAATCCGTAAAGAAATTATCCATCCCAAAAATAAAACCCTCAGGTTATGAAAAAAACATTGATCATTGCAGCTTCTGTTCTTGGTGTTTTAGTAATTGCATATTTTTCGGGACCAAAATTTCCGAAACCTGTATTAAGTCCCGATCTGCCGACTGTTACCATTCAAACCAAAAATATTGAGGAATATATAAAAAATATGGAGTCCTCATTTAAGATAAAACCGGATAACGAAAGCCGCATCATATGGGCGAACGACAGTTTGAAAAATAAAACTCATTATTGTTTGCTCTACCTTCACGGATTTTCTGCATCCTGGTACGAGGGAGAACCCGTACATGCCGATTTTGCCAGCCGGTATGGGATGAACCTTTACCTACCCAGGCTTGCTTCGCATGGAATTGATGTTCCTGAACCACTGATCGATATGACGCCTGACCGGCTGTATGAATCAGCTAAAAAAGCTTTGGTAACAGCTCATCTTCTTGGTGAAAAAGTTATTGTAATGAGCACCTCAACAGGCGGAACTTTAAGCTTAAAACTGGCTGCCGAATTTCCCGGTATGGTTGATGGATTGATATTGTTTTCACCCAATGTGGCTATCAATAACCCGGTTGCGTTTCTGCTGAGTAAGCCCTGGGGATTGCAAATGGCCCGGGCTGCCTATAAGGGCAATTACCGGGTAACCAATACCGACAAAGCTTCGGAAGATTGCAGGTACTGGAATTGCCGGTATCGGGTTGAGTCGGTTGTTTATCTTCAGCAACTGGTTGAAGCAACTATGACAGAAGAAACATTTTCGAAAGTTAAAATTCCTGTATTCCTGGGTTATTATTACAAAGACGACAAACACCAGGACCAGGTTGTAAAGGTTGATGCCATGTTGAAAATGTTTGAACAGTTGGGAACTCCCTTAAGCCTGAAACAAAAAGTAGCTTTCCCTGATGCCGGGAGTCACCCTATTGCCAGCAAATTGTTTTCAAAAGCCTGGAGGGATGTGGAAAAAGCAAGTTTTTCTTTTGCCGACGAAAAACTTAGGTTGATGGCTGTGAATAAATAATCGTCTGATTTATAACTACTTCACCGGCCCTTCGTACCCCATTCGTTTCTTCGATGGAGGGAAAACCGAAAAGTTCACATAACGATATGGATTAAGCTTCATATCTTCAATCAACTCATTAAGCTGAGCGGCTGATTTGTTCAGGTTTTCGTATAATTTCTGATCGTTTACCAGCAATCCTAACGAGCCTTCTCCTTTATCGATTTTCTCCGTTATTGAGGATAAACGGGTTAAAGCGCTGTTCACACTAGTCAGAGTTCCTGCAATATTGGCTTTGGCGAGTGTATCGCTTAAGAGTGAAAAATTGGAGAGTATATTTGAAATATTTTTATCGTTCTTGCGAATATTCTCGGTAATAGATTCAACATTGAACAAGATACGTTCCATACGTTTACGTTGCCCGTAAACAAGGGTGTCGAGGTCGTAGGATGTGTTTTCGAGGTTGGTAAGGGTATTACGGATGCTGGTAAATGATTCACTGATGTTTCTTCTAGCTTCAGAATTAAAAACCGTATGAAGCACAGTTACCATGGTGTCGAGCGATGAAAGCAAGCTTTCGGCCTTCGCTTTGATAGGAGCTACCTGTTCGTTCACTTCATCCTGGAGCGACTTTTGGATTCCACCTGTTAATGTATCCCCATCCTCTGCACCCGTTTTCGAATCACCGAATTCTATTTCAATATTTTTTGTGCCTAAAAGATCAAGGCTGATAATACGTGCCACCGAATTGGACGGGATAAATATAGGGTTATAAACTGTAAGTTCGAGGACAACCAGGTTCGAATTATTACTCTGAAACTTCATATCAGTAACCATGCCTACACCAAGTCCGTTAATGGTAATAGGTGCAGCATCGCGAATGCCTGAGGTGGAATTATAAACAGCGTAGAAAACACGCGACCTGCGAAAGATGTCTTTACCTTTCAGGAAATTAACACTGATAATGAAAAGAGTAGCTGTTATTATTCCGAAAAAGCCTATTTTAACTTCGCGCTTGATTTTCATTTCTTGAATTAATTTTTTGGCAAAATTACTACTTTTTTCCGGTTAGCCTTTTAGCTTCTTCGTTTGTAATACGCTCTTTGCCTTTAAATGCAACAACAAATGCATCCGTATACCCTTTTATAATCAATAATTTCCGCAGGCTCATAGCTTCATCGAAGGTTGTAAAGTCGCCTGAAGTGTATTTATAGGCACCTCCGTGATAATACATCTTAACGTCGGAAATGTCATTAAATTGCTTGCTGTCAATTGATTTGGCTATCGGATACGTCGCAAACTGAACCCGGAATGAAACCGTTTCCGCATCAGTTGTATTTGGCGTGATAGTATCATTAACAGGAATTTTATTTATAACCTGTTCTGCCATTTCGGAATAGACGGATTCCATGGTTAACGAATCGTTTTGTACAGGCATGGTAGGTTTGCGGGTTATATGGTTTTTGTAATCGTAAAAAGCATTATAGATTGCTTTGGCCATTTCATTCTGGCCTTTCTCCGACATAAGGTATTTTTCGTCTTTCGGGTTACTGATAAAACCTGTTTCGATAAGCACACCGGGCATGGCCGTTTTATATAATACCAGAAAACCGGCCTGTTTTACTCCGCGGTTTGTCATGTGTAGCTTATCAACTAACTCGTGTTGCACATTACCGGCAAAACCGAGGCTTTTGTCGAGAAATGCATTTTGCATCATGCTGAAAAAAATATTTCCTTCGGGTGAATCAGGGTCGAAACCATCATATTTTTCCACATAATCATCCTCGAGAAGGATTGCTGCATTTTCAGCTTTTGCAACAGCCAGGTTGGCATCGCTTTTGTGAAGTCCCATAACGAATGTTTCGACGCCATAAACTGATGAAGAGCGGGTTGAATTGCAGTGTACCGAGATAAAAAGGTCAGCATTGTTTTCGTTTGCGATGTGCGCCCTGCGGTATAATTCAACAAAAGTATCATCGTCCCTGGTGAGAATCACCTTTACATCCGGCATATTGTTTTGAATATCATTGCGGAGTTTCAGTACAATGGCTAATGCGATGTCTTTTTCACGCGATTTTTTACCCAGCGCACCCGTATCGTGTCCCCCATGGCCGGCATCAAGAACCACAGTATTCACTTTCTGTGGAAAGACCGAATTCATAAAAAAGTATAAAAGGCAAAGAATAAGAAATCTCTGATACCTGCGTTTTTCTGTCATCATCTGATTTTGTTTAGCTTTGCACTGTTGTTAATTATACCATTGTTTAATGCATGTGATTAATTAACAGCTGTTTACCGCTCTAAACCTTTAAATTTGTTTATTTTATAGTATGGATATGCTTTCGCATTTCATCACAAAATTAACAAGTTAACCTCATTTTTAGCATAATTGATACCGAAGTTACAAACAAAGCACCGGTTAATAACCCTTCTTCTGTCGCTGTCAGTACTGATTACTGTTCAGGCAGGCTTTAACTTTTCGGGCAATAATACAACCGCTAAAGCAGGTAAGTACTACATTTCTCCTCCTTATGCCCTCATGCCGGATACATCTGTTACTGGCATTAATACTCCTGACACAGCAAATATAAACGTTTCCGACTCACTCTTAGTATTGCCGGACACAGTTGTAACAGGAAAAACAAATAAATTCATGCTTTCTGCAAAAATCGATTATGCATCGGCAGATTCGCTGAGCATGGATATGAAGCATAAAATGGCATGGATGTATGGCAACGCGAGTATTGAATATGAGGACATTAAGCTTAAAGCAGCCATTATTGCCATCAATTTCGATGACAACACCATTCATGCCTATGCCACGAAGGACTCACTGGGTAATGATGTTGGGACACCCGAATTTAAGCAGGGCGATTTAACATTCAAATCAAAAGAGATAGCATATAACTTCACCACTAAAAAAGGTCTGATACAAAATGTAATTACCCGCGAGGGCGAAGGCTATATACATGGATCGGTTATAAAAAAAATTAATGATAGTGTTACCGATGTTGGTCACGGCGAATACACTACTTGTGCAAATGAAGAACATCCGCATTTTTCGCTCAAATTCACTAAAGCCAAAGTTATAACCGGCAGCATGATAATTACAGGACCGGCATATGTAACAATTGAGGGTGTGCCAATACCTTTAGCGCTTCCTTTCGGAATTTTTCCAAATAAAAAGGGACGTAGTTCAGGATTGATCATTCCAAAATACGGTGAATCGGCCGACCGGGGCTTTTTCCTGGAAGACGGCGGGTACTATTTCGGGCTTAGCGACTATTTCGACCTGAAACTTACCGGCGATATTTATTCGCGGGGTAGCTGGGCCTTAAAACCGATAGTAAACTATAAAAAACGTTACAAATACTCGGGAAACTTCAGTATTAAATACGCTTATACTGTTGCCGGAACAAAAGGCACACCGGATTATGTGCAGCGAAAAGATTTTTTCATCAACTGGTCGCACAGGCAGGATGCCAAAGCAAGGCCAAACTCGGTTTTCGGTGCGAGTGTAGCCGCCGGATCCAGCAGTTTTAACAAATATAACCCGGTTAATGTGAGCGATTATTTAACCAACTCTTTCTCGTCAAGTATTTCGTACGATGTGCGTTTAGGCTCCTGGGGTAATTTAACGAGCAGTGCAACCCACAGTCAGAATACCCAAACCAAACTGGTTAATTTGTCATTACCTAGCATTTCATTTGGCATAAACAGGCTCTATCCGTTCAAAAGGAGAAAACCAATCGGACCAGCCAGGTGGTACGAATCTATCAACGTTAACTATAGCACAATCCTGAGAAATGACCTGAACTGCCCTGATTCAATGGTTTTTAAACGCGATGTGGGTAAAAGGTTTGTTAACGGGATGAAACACACTATCCCCATAAGCGGATCATTTAAAGTGCTCAAGTATTTGTCGTGGAGTAACAGCATTAACTATAATGAGCACTGGTACACACAATCTGTACACAAAACCTGGGTCGACGACACCCTTGTGAATAATGGAATATTTACCTATGGATATGTGCATACCGATACAATAAATGGTTTCATAACGTCCCGTGATTACAGCTTCAGTTCATCGCTCAGCACAACCATTTATGGCATGCGAAAATTCGAAAAAGGCCCGATTCGCGCAATCCGACACGTTATGAGACCATCGGTCGGGTTCAGTTTTTTGCCTGATTTTGGCACCGCCCGGCTTGGATACTGGCAAAATGTTCAATACAATGCGAAAGGCGATACAAGGCAATATTCTATTTTTGAAGGCAATAGCGTGGCAGGTGTACCTCCAAACCAGAAATCGGGTGCTATAAATTTCAGCCTGGGCAATAACCTCGAAATGAAGGTGCGTTCAGCTAAAGATACTGTAACCGGGGAAAGAAAAGTAATGCTTATCGATAACTTTAATATTTCTACATCCTACGACCTCGCCCGCGATTCGCTCCGCTGGTCAAATGTTAACCTCTCTGCACGTACAACGCTCTTTAAGAAGATACAAATCTCTTATTCCAGTTCTTACAGCCCATATGCCTTGTATTCGCAACCGTTTTATGGATATACTTTAGCCGACTACAGTATCAATCCTTACGATTCTCCTTTTTATTCATCTACTAAGGGGTCGATGATCAATACATACCAGTACTCGGTGAATAAAAAGTTTTTGCGCTTTATTACGGCCGGATGGAACCTGAGCTTTGGATTTGAATTGCCCCTGAATAAAGATAAAAGCAATAAAAAGGCGCCTGTAAAAACTTCCAGCAATGCGCAGGAATTGGAAAATATCGCAAACAATCCGAAGCTTTATATCGACTGGGATAATCCCT
>CAIXAQ010000960.1 GCA_903917425.1 uncultured Bacteroidales bacterium | reverse complement strand
TTTCATATTATTTGCTCCTACAACAGTCTAATTTTTCATAGATTTGCACGGAGAGTTTGCAAACTTTTCACTTGAATCTAAGCATTAAAAAAAAACATTGCCAATTGCAATTTTATACTTCCGGTTTTCAGAATAAAACCTGCGAGTTGCTCAAACCAAATAATCTTAAGTCAATTGAATGCATTCCGTTATTTTTTCTTCCTGATTATTGCGGCTTTTTGCTTGTCATCAGTCTGTGCGCAATCAGCTGATAATGAAAATTCTGTGTATGGTTTTGATCCTTTGTTGTACAATGGAAGGATTTATTACTTTTTCCCGAAACCAGGAACCAAAGGTTCGCAGTACCTGGACAAGGATTTTGATTCTAAAGGGGCAATCACATTGCGGGGAGTCCCCTATTTGAATCAAAATATCAGTTATGATATATATAATCAACTGCTTGTTTTTAAATACGTTAATGCTGCCGGTTCGACCAATATGATTTCGATTTCGGAAGCCTGGCTCGAGGCATTTGAACTCGGAAGCCGCCATTTTGAAACCTTCGCCGGGTTAGATTCAACAAAGCGTATTTACCAGGTTCTAGGCAACAATCGCGAAAAAATAGTATATCGCTTCAGCAAGGAATTGATGCTGGATAGTTTTAAATCTTCCGGGAGTCACTACTTTTCGGAAGTTAAAAAGGAAATGTTCCTGCTTCTCACTGATAAAACTATACCATTCAAAAACAACCGTGGATTCATTAAAGCTTTTCCTCCTGAGGATCAGGATTTGATTAAGAAATTTATCCGTTTGAATAAAATAAACGTAAAGAATGCAAGTGACGGTCAGATGCGTGAATTAGTTGATTATTATAGCATAATAAACCGATGATGAACAAGTTACTTATATTTATATTGTTTATTTTGTGCACGATTGTTGCAACTGCCCAACAACCTAAACATGCGGTGGCTTACCATGTTAAAGATGTCCCATTCAGCGAATTCTGCAATCTGGTATTTCAACAATCTTCAATCAGAGTTTTTTACCAGGAAAACTGGATTAAGAATATCAAGGTAACACTGGATACAGATTCTTCCTCTGCATATGATGCTGTATCGGGGGCTTTGAAAGGCTCAGGATTCGAAGTGTCGGTCTGGCACAGCAATCTCATTATTTTGCCTGGCGAAAAGCTCATTTCTGAGTTGCCGTCTTACGCAGGTCTGAATGAAAAAGTCATTGTGAAAGATTCGGCGTCACAGTCAATTACCGAAAGCGAAGAAAAATATATTACGGGACGCAAGGCTGATGTGGTTCAGATATTGCGTGTTGGCCAAAAAAATGCAGTTGCTGCGGGAGTAAAAGCCAAATTATTGGGCCGGATCGTGGATGAGGAAACCGGTGAGCCCATATTTTCGGCCATCATGTACATTGCTGAAACCAAAAACGGTGCAGTATCGGATATTAATGGTTTTGTATCGTTATCGCTCTTGCCCGGAAAATATACCGCCAATTTCGAATACCTGGGATACGGTAAGCAGAAATATCAACTCGAAGTGCTTTCTGACGGGGAGTTTACAATTAAAATGGTCAAGACCATGATACAGATGAAGGAAGTTGTGGTATACGGCGACCGGCAAATGGCTTTCAAGACCAAGGATGCGGGATTGGTTAAATTGTCGATAAAATCAATCAAGGAATTGCCTATGATGATGGGCGAGCGCGATATTTTGAAAGTTTCGGGTACTTTGCCGGGTATTGTCAGTGTAGGCGAAGGTTCGGCAGGTATTAACGTGCGTGGTGGTGGTTCCGACCAAAACGCCTTCTATCTCAATAAAATTCCCATTTATAACACTTCTCATTTATTCGGATTTTTCCCTGCCTTCAATGCCGACATTATCAAAGACTTTTCAATTTACAAAGGGTTCATCCCGGCTCAGTATGGCGGACATCTTTCGTCAGTCTTCAATATTATTACTCGACAGGGAAATCGAAAACACATAACAGCCCGTGGAGGAATAAGTCCGATTACCGGCAACCTGGTGGTCGAAGGCCCGATAACTAAGGACAACAGTTCATTTATACTCAGTGCCCGCTCATCGTATTCCGACTGGATACTGACAAAGATTAAAAGTCCTGATATTCAGAACAGCAGTGCCTTGTTTAATGATTTTTCAGCCGGGTTGAACTATGATTTCCGAAAATCACAACTTTCAGTTCTGGCTTATCATAGTTTCGATCGTTTCGATCTGGCCGAACTGAGTAGCTACGAATACGCAAACAATGGATTCTCTGCTTCTGTAAACCACAACTTCAGCAACTCGTTGCGTGCTGAATTTTCATTGATCGGTTCGCAATATACTTTCTCCACCATCGATAAGCAGCAGGAATCGAACTCATATCAACATGCCTACAAAATGGAGCATTACGAGTTCAGAAGTGA